>JBEKLW010000099.1:0-7585 GCA_050008815.1 Bryobacteraceae bacterium | reverse complement strand
TTGATGGCGGGCTCGACGGCGTGGCCTAACATGCCTGCGAAACTGTCCTGTACCTTGGGGCTGCGGCCGTCGTGAAGCGGCAGGTGGGCCAGCACCGAGACGAGCACCGTGAGCATGAGGATGACGGTTCCGGCGCGGCGCAGGAAGACCTTCGAGCGGTCCAGCAGCCGCAGGCCGAGCGAGGCCAGCGTGGGCTTGCGGTAGGGCGGCATCTCGAGCACGAAGGGCGCGCGGTCGCTCTTGAGGAGGGAGGACTTCAGCACGCGCGCGGTGGCGAAGGCGGCCAGGAAGCCCAGCAAGTAGAGGCCGAACAGGGCGGCGGCGCGGGTGCCGAGCAGCGGGCCAACGAGCGGCCGCTCGGGAACGAACGCCGCGATGATGAGCGTGTAGACCGGCAGGCGCGCCGAGCAGGTCATCAGCGGGGCGATGAGGATGGTGGCCGTGCGATCGCGCCGGTTCTCGATGGTGCGGGTGGCCATCACGGCGGGCACCGCGCAAGCGTAAGCCGACAGCAGGGGGATGAAGGACTTGCCCTGCAAGCCCACCCGGGCCATGGTGCGGTCGGCGATCAGCGCGGCGCGAGCCAGGTAGCCCGAATCTTCCAGGATCCCGATGAACAGGAACAACAGCAGGATCTGGGGCAGGAATACCAGCACCGCGCCGACGCCGCTCCAGACGCCCTCGACGAGCAGGGAACGGAGGAGCGAATCGGGGAGCAGGCCGGCGACTTGCCGGCCCGACCACGTCACGGCCCACTGGACGGCGTCCATCATGGGCCGCGCCCAGGCGAAGACCGCCTGGAACACGGCGAGGATGACAGCGCCGAAGACCAGGGGGCCGAGCGCGGGGTGCAGGAAGAGGCGGTCCAGGCGGCGCGTCCAGACGGGCGGGGCCGGCGGCAGATAGGAGGCGTGATGGCCGACCTGCGCCGCCCAGGCCCGGCACTTCGGCACGTCGTCCGGGGCGGGCAAGCCGGCCGGCGCCGGTGGGGCGCTATGGCTCGCCAGGAACTGCCAGACCGGCTCCAACCCCTCGCCCCGCGCGGCGCTGGCGAGCACGACCGGAGCGCCGAGCTGCCGCGCCAGCTCCGCAGGGTTCACCTCGCCGCCGCGCGCCCGCAGCTCGTCGGCCATGTTGAGCACGATCAGGGTGGGCAGGCCGAGGGACAGGATGGGCGAGGCGAGCATGAGGTGGCGGCCGAGGCTGGTGGAATCGACGATGAGCACCACGGCGTCGGGCCGCGGGAAGCCGGGCATCCGGCCGGTGAGGACGTCGCGGGCGACCTCCTCGTCCTCCGAGCGCGCCTGCAGGCTGTAGATGCCGGGCAGGTCGACTAGCGTGACCTCGCCTCCGCCGGCCAGAGGCGCGCGGCCGAGCCGCTGCTCGACGGTGACTCCGGGGTAGTTGGCGACTTTCTGCCGCAGGCCGGTCAGGCGATTGAAAAGAGTGGACTTACCCGAGTTCGGCGGGCCTACGATGGCAACGACTGTGGCGCGAGGGCCGCTTGCCTCGGGGGGCGGCAGGGCGCGGGCCAGAGCGCAGTCGTCGCAGCCGCTCATGGCAACGCGGCGGCCTTCAACTTCGACTCGGGGCGCAGCAGGAGGCGGGCGGCGATCTCACGGCGCAGCGCGATTTCAGCCCCGTCCACTCGAAACACGCGGGGATCGCCGCCGGGAGCGCTGTGCGCGGCGACGACAGGGCTGCCCGGCACGAAACCAAGCTCCATGAGGCGGCGGGAGAGGTCCTCGGGCAGGTCCAGGCGATCCAGGACGCCCTGCTCGCCGCGGCGCAACTCGACCAGGCTGGTGGCGCGGGAGCGGCGGGCGGCGGTCTTCTTGACACTCAGTTGCATTAATCATTCAGTATCGGCCGCGCCAAGCCTCCCTGTCAAGCGGGTCCGAAATGCGGGGTAAGGAGACAACCGGGGGCGCTGTCAGCTCCTGGGGCGGGTCAAGCGATCGCGTGGCGCGCGCGAGATCGTGTATGCGCCGCCACTCACCCCCGAAGCGCCGCCCAGCCGACCTTGATTATCACCACCAACACCCAGGGCAAGGCCACGCCGGCCACTGACTGTGCGAAGGAGAGCTTGCGCGAGGCCACGCGCAGCCCCGTCGCCATGAGCAGGATAACCCAGATCGTGAAGACATCAATGCTGCTCGCCAGCGCCATGAGCCACTTGGCCGTCGAGGGGTCAAGGTAGTACCCGATGTTGAAGATGGCCGCGCGCTGCGGGTCGAAGTCGTCCGGCGCTTTGAGCAGCATAACCACCAGGGACGCGAGGCTGTTGATGAGCCCGGGCAGGGACGCATAGGCGCAGATCGCGAACACCTGTTTGAACTGCAGCTTCGCACTCAACAGGCCCTTGAAGACCAACAGCAGCACGCCCGCGGCGATGAGCAATACGGCCGGAACGGCGAGGATCGCGCCGCCGTAAGCCCCGATGCTCGCGAACTTGACGCCGATGGCGACCGCTTGCTCGCGCTGCTCGGGCGGCATGTTCTGGGTTCGCTCGGAGGCTTCCATGCCCTGGCGGACGATCCTATCCCAGCCGACATGCGAGCCCATGGCGATGGTGAAGGCGAGTGCGAGCAGGACCATCAAGACAACTGGCACGATCCAGCGGGGGCGCTCGACAAGGTCCTGGAACGCTCGCCGGGGATCGATGAACACATTGTTGAGCCTCTCGATCTCGCTCAGGGGAGACTTGGGGGCAGCAGCGGGGGCAGCTTGAATCTCAGGCATAGGTGAGAAGCATTATACGCCGAAACTTCCGTTGCGGGAGTAGAAGGAATCAGCGCGACGTTCCTCAAAGCCGGTCGGCCCTCCCGCTCCCTCAACTGCGGCGGCTTTGGTACGATTAAGCGCAATGCCGCGGGCTGCGCCCAAGCAATCCTACATGCGCGAGGAGGTCCGGCGGATGCTCGGCATCAGCGAGCGGCAGTTGCGCGGCTGGGAGCGCCAGCAGTTGGTGCCGCACCTGGAGGAGTTCGCGTTTTCCGATCTGATTGCGCTCCAGTCGCTCAAGAGGCTGCGCGCCAGCCGGGTGCGGCCCGAGCAGATCCGGCGCGCGGTGCGCGCGCTCAGGGAGAAGCTGAGCGGCGTGGAGAACCCGCTCAAGCAGTTCAAGCTCTTCCGCGAGGGCCGGAAAGTGGTGGTGATCGTGGATGGGCAGAAGATGGAGCCCGTCACTGGGCAGCTTCTGCTGGACTTCGACCGCCAGGAGCTGAACCGCCTGCTAGCGTTCCCGCGCCGGGCGGCGGCCGCCCCGCCCTCCACGGCCCAAGAAGCTGAGCAGTGGTTCGAGAGGGGCCTGGAGCTGGAGCAGACGGGCGCGCCGCCGGAGGAGATCATCGAGGCGTACCGCAAGGCGCTGAGCCTGGATGCGACCTCGGCCGGCGCCGCCGTGAACCTGGGGACGATCTACTATCACCTGCGGCAGTGGGAGGAGGCCGAGCGCTGTTACCGGCAGGCGCTGGAGATCGACCCGAAGTACTCGCTGGCGCACTTCAACCTGGGCAACCTCCACGACGAGAAAGGCGACCCGGAGCGCGCGGCCATGCACTACCAGGCGGCGCTGCGGGTCAGTCCGGGCTACGCGGACGCGCACTACAACCTGGCGCTGCTGTGCCAGACCCAGGGCCACGCCATGAAGGCCGTGCAGCACTGGAAGGCCTACCTGAAGCTGGACAGCGCGAGCTCGTGGGCGGCGATCGCGCGGCGGGAGTTGGAGAAGCTGTGCCGCGCGGCGGTGGTGCCGGGCTCGAAGGCCGAGCCGGAATCGGCTGGGCCGCGCTCGGACCGCGAGCTGGGGGCATAGCCCCCGGGTATCCTGGTGGGGTAGAAGAGGCACCGCCGGGGTGTGCGAATGGGCGAGATCGAGTTGCTGAAGCGGATCGAGCGGATGCTGCCGCCGCCGGGGCGCGGGGTGGCTCTTGGCCTGGGCGACGACTGCGCGATCTTCCGGCCGGCGGGCTCGAGGGACGACCTGCTCTTCACCACGGACCTGATGCTCGAGGGCGTCCATTTCCTCCGCGACACACATCCGGCCGGGGCGGTCGGATGGAAGACGCTAGCGCGAGGGCTGAGCGACATCGCGGCCATGGGCGGCCGGCCGCGGTTCTGCCTGCTGTCGCTGGCTATCGCCTCCTGGACGGACGATAAGTGGATCAACGGGTTCTATCGCGGGCTGCTCAAGCTGGCGCGCAGGACCGGCGTGACGCTGGCGGGCGGCGACCTGGGGCACGCTGAGCGGCTGGCGGCCGATATCGTGGTATGCGGGTCCGTGCCGCGCGGCCAGGCTTTGCGGCGCGACGGGGCGCGGCCCGGCGACGCCATCTGGGTCTCGGGGAGGCTGGGCGGCGCGGCGCTGGGGCTGGCCAGCGGGCGGGGCGCGGCGTGGCGGAAGCACTTGAAGCCGGAGCCGCGGGTCGCGCTGGGGCTCTTTCTCAGATCCCGAGCGCATGCCAGCGCCTGCATGGACCTGAGCGACGGGCTGTCGCTGGATTTGCACCGGCTGTGCTTGGCCTCGGGCTGCGCGGCCGAGCTCGACGGTGTTCCGTGCTTCCGGGGCGCGACCCTGGAACAGGCGCTCCACGGCGGGGATGACTACGAGCTGCTGTTCACGGCGCGCGCGGGCGCGGCCGTGCCGGAATCGTTCGAGGGAGTGCCGCTCAAGCGCATCGGGACGATCCGCCGCGGCCGGGCCGGGCGGGTGCTCTTCGAGGGCCGGCCGCTCGAGCCTCGCGGCTACGACCATCTGCGGCCGCACTGACGCGGGCGCGGGGGGCGGGCTATGATGGCGTAGGTGTTCCGTATCCTGCTGCTTGCGAGTGCCATCACCATGACTACATCCGCTGCCGTGAAGATTGAGAAGATCAGCTACCAGGGCTGGCCGAACTGCTACCGCATTGCCAACGGGGAGATCGAGATGGTCGTCACCGGCGACGTTGGGCCGCGCATCATCCGGTTCGGGTTTGTCGGGGGCCAGAACCTCTTCAAGGAGTACCGGGACCAGTTGGGCAAGAGCGGCGAATCGGAGTGGATGATTCGCGGCGGTCACCGCCTCTGGGTGGCGCCGGAAAACGCCGCCACGACCACGGCGCTGGACAACGTGCCGGTCGAGATCGACGCGCAGGGCGGCGTGCTCGTGGCCACCGAGCCGGTCGAGCCGGCGACGGGGCTCCAGAAGCAGATCATCGTGAGGATGGCGGCCGCGGGCGCCTCGGTCGAGGTGGTGCACCGGGTGAAGAACACGACGCCCTGGGCCGTCGAGTTCGCGCCCTGGGCGCTGACCGTGATGGCTCCGGGCGGCACGGGGATCACCGGCTTCCCGCCGCGCGGAACGCACCCGCAAGCGCTGCTGCCGACCAACCCGCTGGTCATGTGGGCCTACACCGACCTCTCCGACCCGCGCTGGCGCTTCACCAAGAAGTACGTGACGCTGCGCCAAGACCCGCAGGCCGCCGCGCCGCAGAAAGTGGGCCTGTTCAACGCGCGTACCTGGGCCGCGTACCTGCTCGGCTCGGAGCTCTTCCTGAAGCAGACCGCGGCCGACGCGGCGCGGACGTACGCGGATTTCGGCTGCTCGTTCGAGACCTTCACCAACGCCGACATGCTGGAGCTGGAAACGCTGGGGCCGTTGCAGAAGGTGGGGCCGGGACAAACGGCCGAGCACGTCGAGCGCTGGAGTCTGTACAAGAACGTCTCGATCCGGGAGTGGACGGACGCGGAGCTGGACGCCGCGGTCGGCCGGCTTCTGGGACAATAAGAGCAACCGAGACTCGGAGGCGGCGGCATATCCGCCTGCCGGCGGTTATACCGAACCAGAGGAGCTGAAATGAACAAGTTGGTGTCATCCCTGTGCCTGGTGGCGGTGACGGCGTTTGCCCAGTACAGGATGGAGCCGGCGGGCGCGCCGCCATCGGAGGTCGGGCCGGCCATCCGCGAGGCGTTGCAGAAGGAAGGGGCGAGGATCGCCGGTCCGCAAGGCGTCGTGTGCGAGGTCTGGTTCCGCACCGGCGCGCCCAAGGCGCCCAACTCGGAGCAGAACGTCTCTTTCACCGACATCCCGCACGGCACGCTGCTGGGCGTGATCCGGTTCCCGGTGCAGGGCGCGGACCGGCGCGGGCAGCCGCTCAGGCCCGGCGTCTACACTATGCGCCTGAGCTTCTATCCCGTGGACGGAGCGCACCAGGGCATCGCGCCCACGCGCGACTTCCTGCTGCTCGCGCCCGCGGCGGGCGACACCGACCTGAACGCCACGCCGAACTTCCAGCAGCTTGTGGACATGAGCCGCAAGGCTTCGGGGACGCAGCACCCGGCGGCCCTGAACATTTGGAGACCGGACGAGACCGGGCCGGCGGCCCTGAAGCAAGAGGGTGAGGACTGGGTGCTCTATTCGACGATTGGCGACCGCCCGATTGCGCTGATTGTGGTGGGCACATTCCACGGCTGAGGCGCCCGCGGGCGGCTCGCCCACGGCGGCGCTAGCCCGGATGTTTCACCAGCAATCTGCTGCGGCGCGCCCCGCCTGCCGCACGGTTAGAGGCCAGTCGCTTGCTGACGCGCGCGGAGCCCTCGACACGAGTGTCGAGGCGGCAGGCTGAAGCCCGCGCCACAACGCGGCACCGACCGCGAGCGCGCCTTGTGGCGTCACTTGATGCTTCTGCAGTCCTCTCATCGCGCCTCGCTACGATCGTGGTGAAACATCCGGGCCGCGCGGATCGCGTGCTATCCTGAATTTCCACAGGGCAGCCGTATGCACCAGTCCAGTCACACTACTCGCAGCGGCATTGCCGTCACTCGCAGCGTGTCCTCGGTTCCGTTCAAGAACGGCCTGAGGCACCTACTGCGGGAACTGGATTCGTACCGCGGCTTCTATCTCTCCTCCGGCTACGAGTATCCGGGCCGCTATTCGCGCTGGGACGTAGCTTCGGTGCGGCCGCTGCTGGAGATCGTCGGCCGCGGCCGGCAACTGACGTTCCGGCCGCTGAACGTGCGGGGCGAGGTGCTCAACCGGATGCTCTACCAGGTGCTGGCGCGGCATCCGCACTGGGAATCGCTGGAGCTGGCCGGCGGCGCGCTCGAAGGGCGCCTGAAGCCGCTGCCGCCGCTGTTTCCCGAGGAGGAGCGCTCCAAGCAGCCCTCGGCGTTTTCCGTGCTGCGGGCGCTGATCGAGGAATTCCGGAGCGCGAAGGACACGCGCCTGAAGCTGGTGGGCGCCTTCGGCTACGACCTGCTGTTCCAGTTCGACCCCATCCGTCTGCGGCTGCCGCGCAGCGGCACGCGCGACCTGCGGCTGTTCCTCTGCGACGACATCTATTACATGGACCGCCTGAAGGAGCGGATCGAGCGCTACGAGTACGACTTCTCCTGGGAGGGCCTCTCGACCCTGGCGCTGGAGCGCTCCGGCGAGCCGGTGCCGAAGCCGGAACCGAAGGGCGAGACAGGGGAACCGGTTTCGGACGTCAGCGCCGAGGAGTACATGGCGAACGTCGAGCGGGTGCGCGAGGGCATGCGGCGCGGGGACTACTACGAGGTGGTGCTGCGGCGGACGTTCCGCACGCCGTATTCCGGCCCGGCTTCG
>JBEKLW010000098.1:0-7586 GCA_050008815.1 Bryobacteraceae bacterium | reverse complement strand
CCTCGAGCTGCGCCCTGGCCTGCCGGATCGCGGGGGTGTTGTCCGGCGTCACGTTCTCCTGGCTCGGGTCCAGGCCGATGCGCGCCAGCGCCTGCGCCAGCGCCGCCCGGGTGCGGTCGAGCTGGAACTGGAACTCGCGTTTGTCCAGCTCGGCGATCACGTCGCCCTTGCGGACGCTCTGCCCGAAGTCGTAGCGGATCTCCGCCAGCCGGCCGGCGACCTCCGCGCTCACCGAGACCGTTTCATCCGGCAGCAGCGAGCCGGTCACCGACGCCGAGCGCCCGAGCGGGCGCGTTTCGGCCGTCGCCACCCGGATCCGGGTCGGCTCGGGCGTCTGGGCGCGGGAGCCCGCCTCGGCGGCGGTCTGGCCGCGCTGACCGCAGCCAGTCATCAACAGGACCGATAACAGCGATACGCCTACTAGGAATCTCATGTTGCCTTCCATCTGCTATTGCGCGTTGACTGAACTCGAAATGCCACGGAGGAACAAACCCACCACCTGCTCGACGGCCTCCTGCGGACTCGCCTTAGTAAAATCGTCGCAATACAGCAGCCCGACTAGGCCGCGGTAGTACAGCATGCCAATGAAAGCCAGCGCCGCGATGGCTGGATCCACGGGCCCAAATGCCCCGTCCCGGATGCGCTCGGCTATGTAGCCGGCCAGCTTTTCGCGGCCCTCCCGCTGGCGCTCATAGAAGATCGCCCCGAGTTCGGGATACTCTAGTGCGGCTGACAGCAGCAACCGGGCGTAGGCCCGGTCTTCGCTGAAGGACTCCAGGATCACGCGGCCCACCCCGATGAACACGGCCCGGTCGTCCTTGGCATCGGCCAAAGGTTGAAGCCATGCCTCGGCCCGCGCCATGCCTTCCCGTGACTTGGCCTCGACAATGGCGGCATACAGCTCACGCTTCGACTTGAAGTGCTCATAGAGAACTGGCTCGGTGACGCCCACCGCCTCGGCCAACGCCCGGGTCGTAGTGCCGCGAAAGCCGCGCTCGGAGAACAGCCGCACGGCCGCCTCCAGGATGACCGCGCCTCTCTCCTCGTACGTCATGCGCGTGGTGATGCTCACTGCGTTCCTCCCGACATTGTTAGTACCCGCTAGGCTAGCAGATGCTAATGGGGCTGCGCAAGCCCCCCGGAAACCGAAACCGGCAGCCCAATCCCGTTTCGCTTCGCTACGGTTGCACCGAAAAGTACGGGCCAGGTTGGGCGCGCCCGGGGCCTACTAGCCCGCTTCTCTCACACACTTTCGTCGTGAGACGCGGGAGATGCCCGTGAACACGAGGCGCGCGAAGACCGGCGACCGGAGGCGTACTTGACAGTACGTCGAGGACGGCGGTCAAGCGCAACGAAGTAGACACGGGCATATCGCGCGTCGGAACAGAAGGTGTGTGAGAGAAGCGGGCTAGGTACAATGAGACGTTCATGCCCACTCCTTCGTCCGCTGCCGAGTTTATGGCGGCGCAAGTCGCCCGCGTCCGCGCACTAAAGAGGAGGCAGCGGATCGTCTTTCCGGAGGGCGATGACCCGCGCGTGGAGGCGGCGGCCGAGCGGCTGGCCCGGGACGGGCTGCTCGAGCCCATCCTGGTGGCGTCCCAACCCGCGCGGGCGCTGGCGGGCGTGACCTTCGTCGATCCTCAGACCTGGCCCAAGACCGGCCAGTACGCCTCCATCTACCACGAGCGACGGCGGGCGCGGGGCGTCACGCAAATGGAAGCCGGCGAGACCGCGCGGCGACCGCTCTACTTCGCCAAGCTGATGGTGGCCGCGGGCGACGCCGACGGCAGCGTGGGCGGGGCTTCCACGTCAACGGCGGAGGCCGTGCGCGCGGCGCTGCAGTGCATTGGCACGCAGCCGGCCGTGCGAACGGTTTCGAGCGTCTTCATCCTGGCCGTTCACAATCGCGCCTGCGGACACAACGGTCTGCTGGCCCTGGCCGACTGCGCCATCGTCATCGAGCCCACCTCGGTCCAGTTGGCCGAAATCGCCATTGCCACGGCCGAAAGCACGCGCACGCTGCTCAACACGGAACCGGTGGTGGCGCTGCTTTCCTTCTCGACCAAGGGCAGCAGCCGGCACAAGGCCGTGGAGAAGGTGGTCGAGGCTCTGCGGATCATTCGCGTCCGGGCGCCCGAGCTCGACGCCGACGGAGAGTTGCAGGCCGACGCCGCGCTGGTGCCCGCAGTGGGCGCTTCGAAGGCTCCCGGCTCGACCGTGGCGGGCCGCGCCAACACGCTGATCTTCCCCGACCTGGCTTCGGCCAACATCGCTTACAAGATGGTGGAGCGGCTGGGCGGCGCGGTGGCCATCGGCCCGTTCCTGCAAGGGCTGGCCAAGGCCGGCAACGACCTCTCTCGAGGCTGCTCGGCCGAGGACGTCTACAACGTGGCCGTCGTCACCGCGCTTCAGGCGGCGACGCGCTGAGGACCGCGCCCAGCGTCTCGCGAGCGATGAGCAGCTCTTCGTGTGTGGGGATGACCCACACGCGAGTCGAGGCGGTCTCCTCCGACACGTCCATCTCGATACCACAGGCTTGCAGGTTCTTGGCGGGATCGACGCGGACGCCGAGCGCGCCCAGGGACTCGCAGACACGCGCGCGAATCGCCGGCGCGTTTTCCCCGATGCCACCGGTGAAAACGATGGCATCGGCGCCGTTCAGGACCGCGAAGTAGGCGCCAATGTACTTCTTCGCCCGGTAGCAGAACACCTCGACCGCCAGGCGGGCGCGGGCGTCGCCTTGCTCGCTCCGGGCGAGCACCTCCCGCATGTCGTGGCTGGTGCCGGAAAGGCCGCGCAGCCCGCACTGCCGATTGAGCAGCCGGCTGGCGTGCTCGACGTCCAGTCCTTCCTTCTCCATCAGGTAGAGCAGCGCGCCCGGGTCGAGGTCTCCGCCGCGCGTACCCATGACCAGCCCTTCCAGGGGGGTGAATCCCATGGAGGTGTCCACCGACCTGCCGCCATCGACCGCGCTCACCGAACAGCCGTTTCCCAGGTGGCAGGTGATCAGCTTGAAGGCCTGAGGACCGCAGCCGTGAATCTGCGCGTAACGGAGCGTGACATAGCGATGCGAGGTGCCGTGGAATCCAAAGCGCCGCACGCGGTGACGCCGGGACAGCTCCTCGGGGATGGCGTACAGGTAGGCGTGGGCCGGCATGGTCTGGTGGAAGGCGGTGTCAAACACGGCCACCTGCGGGCAGTGGGGAAGAATGGCGCGCGCGGCCCGGTAGCCGGCCAGATTGGGAGGGTTGTGCAGCGGAGCCAGCTCGTTGAAGCTCTCGATCTCGCGCGCGATGGAATCGTCCATCAGAACGGCGCCGCTGAACCGTTCCCCGCCGTGAACCATGCGGTGCCCCACGGCTCCGATCTCAGCCGGGTTCGACACCACGCTTGAGATGGCCGATCCGACCGCATCCGCGTACGAGCTGAAGTCCCCGATGAGACCCTGGCCGAGCGAGCGGTCCTGGTGGGCTTCAATCAGCGCCGGGTCGGTTTCGATCAGCTCGTATTTCACCGAGGAGCTGCCGCAGTTGAGCACCAGGATCTTCATCGCGCGCAGTATAACATCCGAGCGGGACTCGCGATTCGAGGGACGGAAAGCTTCCAGTTTCCAGCTTCCAGCTTCCAGCTTTCAGCTACCAGCTACCAGCTTCCAGCGCCAGCACGCGGGGCGGGTCAATAGCTCGTCTTCGCGCCGAGCCGCACCACCTGGATGTCGCTGGGGAGCTTCTCAACCACGCGATGGAGGGCGCCCATGAAGAGCAATCCGAGCTCGGGCTCTGCCAGGGTGACGTCAATGCGGCCGGCAACATAGCGGTCGCGGGCTTCCATCAGGTCATCGTAGCGGGCGGCCGAGGCGGCTTCGGCGACCCCCTCGGCGCGGCCTGCGCGCGCGTGCTCCTGGCGCAGCAGTTCCGGGTCTTCCGTCCCCACCAGCACGGCTCCTGCCTCCACGAGTTCCACCAGCAGCCGGTGATTCCGGCTGCCCTGCGCCGCGAGCTGGCGCGCCAGTTCGATCTCCTGGCCGCACACCGGCAGACCGTCCTGGTAAATGCGCAGCTTTTGTGCTTGTGCGCGGAGCGGGCGAAAGCGTTGGCGAACCTCGTTCCAGAACTGCTCAATGCGCATCAGGTGCTGGTGCCACGCCCTGATGCCGAGCCGGGACACGTAGGCTTTCCTGACCGCCTCGAGCTGTGTGCCCAAGTCCTCCGGTCCGTGGACGATGGGGACGTGGATCAGTTTCCGCAAGGTTCTGGAACCCGCGCCGTGCCATCGCTCGCCGGAGCCTTGTCCAGGCCTCCGCAGAAGCTGTAGGGCGCCCACGGGCCAGTGAGTTCGACCACCATGCCGTACTCCCGGTAGTCCGCCTCCAGTTGGCCGGCGATCTCCTCAAGAGCAGCCGAGCGATCCTGTTCCATGAGCAAGGCAGCCTTCAGAACGCACAATCGGGACGGCTTTCCGGGGAAACCCTGGCAGGAGCCTTTGCGCGCGTCCACTGCGCAGGGCGTCAGCCGCCCATAGATCTGGTCATCCAGTGCCGCGAGGTGGGCAAGCATCCGCTCGCTGGCCAGCTTCTGCCGCTTCTTCTTCAGGAAGTAAGCTTCCCCCGGCGATGCGGGCGGAACCCCGTCCGTCGCGGGGCACTCTTGCTCGAGCGCCTGCCTGGTCAGGTTCGCGTCGGCATAGACTCTTACTCCCCACTCCTCACGCCCCTGCAAGAACTCGAGCAGCCGCAACCACGGTTCCTGGCGAGCGAGCAGGATGTCCCGCACGTCGTCCGTGGTCGAGCACAACGTCCCGAATTTCAGCGGGATGACTGCTCCGGTTGCCAGCAGGCGCTGCACCACTTGCTGGTGGCGGACGGCGCGCGGCGCTATCCAGTCCAGTTGCTGGGCGCGGGCGGTCAGGGTTTCCTGGTTATACTCGGCGCGGGAGACCGGGCTCACGGCGCAAGCCAGCTCGCCCCCCCGCACCAGGAAGACATCGCCGCCCCCTTCGATGCCCTTGACGCCGGCGAGATCGAGCTCGGAACGGCGCACAATCCCGTACAAATAAAGCCAGTTCCCGGCTGCTACGGGGCGCTCAGCTTCCACAACTTCAGCTCCAGGATTCCGTTCTTGTAGGAACTGGAAACCTTCTTCTCATCCACCGGCGATGGCAGCAGCACTTCCTTGTGGTACTTCCGGTCTCCGGATTCGCCGGAAATGGTCAGGATGTCATCCCGGATCTTCCACTGGACCGCGGAGTCCTCCATGCCGGGAAGCTCTGCCACCACCAGGAAGTGATCATTCTCAT
This sequence comes from Bryobacteraceae bacterium, assembly GCA_050008815.1. Classification (GTDB taxonomy): domain Bacteria; phylum Acidobacteriota; class Terriglobia; order Bryobacterales; family Bryobacteraceae; genus JBEKLJ01. Next base: position 2,291 of record JBEKLW010000098.1, on the reverse strand, counting down.
CCAGAAGGTCGGCAATGGGTTCCCGTACGTCGTCCACCACCGGCCCTTTGCCTGGTTTCTCCCGCAGGTTGCCAAAGCGCTCGACGACCGGCTGGCCGCCCGCGCCGACCCGGACCGAGACGCCGTATACAGCCTGCAGGCCTTTCGGGCTCCCAAAGGAGCGGACGTGCATGCCCTCCCCCCCTTCGGTCTGGAGCTTCTCGCCCTTCTCAGCCAGTTCGGCGGCCATCTCTAGGAAGTTCCCCAATCCTTTGAAGATCCCGCCCAAACCGAGGGCCACATCGACTTTTGGCTTGTCCTTGCCTTCGTTTTTCTTACCCATAGTCTCCTCGTTCTACGCACCAGCGCCGGGGCTGCCCGCCGTCGGCCGCCAGGCTCTGCTGGATTGGGCCTGAAGGCGTTCCGTTTCGCACTGCATTTCGCCGCCGGGCTCGCCTGCAATCTAATACGGCGGATCGCGCCCGTTTCTTGAGAGCACTCCTGTAGAAACTTTGCGTTTCTGACGATGATTCTGCTGCCCGGCCACAATCACGACCATTGAAGGGACCCGTGTCAGAGACGCCGAAGGGAGCTGGCGGATGGAGACCCCGGAAGTCGCTGGTGTCACTCTGAAAGTCTCGGAAGCCCAGGCCCAGGACGTGGGCCACGGGCTGGCACGGCTCGACCCTGCCGACATCACCCGCCTCGGGGCGGCCGTCGGCGGCATCGTCCAGATCACCGGAAAGAAGGTGACCGCCGCCAAGTTGATGCCGGCGTTCCGGGAAGCTCGGGGCAAGCAGGTCGTGCAGATCGACGGTCTTACCCGCAGCAACGCCGGCGCCGCCATTGGAGAGAAGGTGAGCCTCACGCTGGTGGAGGCGGTGCCGGCCCAACGCATCACCCTGGTGGCAGAGGGCGCCCAGGCGCTTCGCCAGCCCAAGGATCGCGAGTACGTCGGCAAGCTGCTCAGCGATCTCCCCGTGAGGGTAGGCGACCGGGTGCGCGCCACCCTGTTCGGCTCCCGGTTCCAGGAATTCCGGGTGGTGGACACGGTCCCCCGCCAGATCGTGCTGATCCGGCCGGACACCGTCGTGCGCATTGAGGCGCCGGAGTCGGAAAAGGTCAGCCCCGGCCACATCTCCTACGAGGACATCGGAGGTCTGGGGAAGGCCATCCAGCGGGTCCGGGAGATGATCGAGCTGCCGCTGCGGTATCCGGAGATCTTCGAGCGCCTCGGAATCGAACCGCCCAAGGGGGTGCTGCTGCACGGACCTCCCGGCTGCGGCAAGACGCTGCTGGCGCGCGCGGTTGCCAACGAGACCGAGGCGACGTTCCTGTCGGTGAGCGGTCCGGAGGTCATCCACAAGTTCTACGGCGAGAGCGAGGCCAAGCTGCGCCAGCTCTTCGAGCAGGCCAAGAAGGAGGCGCCCAGCATCGTCTTCCTGGACGAGCTGGATTCGATTGCCCCCAAGCGCGAGCAGGTGGTCGGCGAGGTCGAGAAACGCGTGGTGGCGCAACTGCTGGCGCTGATGGATGGGTTGGAAGGCCGCGGACAGATCATCGTCATCGGCGCCACCAACCTGCCCAACATGCTCGACCCGGCGCTGCGGCGGCCGGGCCGCTTCGATCGTGAAATCGTCATCGGAATCCCGGACATCGTGGCACGGCGCCAAATCCTCGAGATCCACACCCGTGGAATGCCGCTGGCCAAGGATGTGGATGTCCCGCACCTGGCCAACATCACGCATGGTTTCACCGGGGCCGACGTTGCCGCTTTGTGCCGGGAGGCGGCCATGGCGGCGCTGCGCCGGATCATGCCCCGGGTGGATTTCGCCATGACGGCGATCCCCTACGAGCTGCTCCAGGACCTGGAGGTCTCGATGGAGGATTTCTTGTCCGCCCTGAAAGAGGTGGAGCCCTCCGCGGTGCGGGAAGTCTTTGTGGAAGTGCCCCAAGTCACTTGGGATGACATCGGCGGACAGCAGCAGGCCAAGGAAGAGCTGCGCGAGATCGTGGAGTGGTCCGTGAACCACGGCGCGCTGTTCGAGCGGGTGCACCTGAAACCCCCGAAAGGGATCCTGCTGCACGGCCCGCCCGGCAGCGGCAAGACCCTGCTGGCCAAGGCCGTGGCCAAGCAGTCGGGCGTGAACTTCATCTCGGTGAAAGGTCCGGAGTTGATGTCCAAGTACGTGGGGGAGAGCGAGAAAGGCGTGCGGGAGGTGTTTAAGAAGGCCAGGCAGGCGTCGCCGTGCATTGTTTTCTTCGACGAAATCGACTCGCTGGCTCCGCACCGCGGCGGAGGCGGCGGGGAT
>JBEKLW010000097.1:0-7593 GCA_050008815.1 Bryobacteraceae bacterium | reverse complement strand
TTCCATCACCGTGCTATTGTATTGCGGCAGCGGCACCCACCGCCGGCGGCACGCTACTGCGGCGTGAGCCGCGCAGACGCAAGGGCCGGCTGCTTGAAGACGACTGTCGTGAAGAACTCGATCATCAACCCGAATATCGCATTGCCGATAGGACTGACCAGCAGCATTCCCACTCCCACATTCATGAAAAGGAAATAGGAGAAGATCGATCCGACCACCAGCCCCATGACGATGCCGTTCCAGGCCCAACGCAGTTTCAGCCCAGACGCGCCAATAGCAAAGCCCATCACTGCCCTATTCAGCAAGATCCACACCAAAGAGACAGCGGTGAGCTTCAGCATGCCGCTAGAGAACATCAAGGTTGCACAAATCACGCCTGCAACCAAGCCGAACAAAGTAGCAATCGCAATCCGCTTCATTTGACCTCTTCCGCTCCGGACACACGCGCGCTCGCGCTCCGATTAGCGATACGCCCCAACGTGATCTAAAGTTCCGCAGTTTTTTGGCAGCTTCTTGAACGCCTGCTCCCGACTCGGGAATCAAGCGCCGCGTCTTGCGGGGGCGAAAACGGCTCCCGGAGGAAGAACTGCCAGTCGCAGGATCAAAGGATGGCGGCTGAGTGTATACTGGCAGGAATCCGGAATCTAGAATGGAAATCCCGGCTTGCGACATGGGCGGCAGCGCCACTACCTCCCAGATGGCCGAGGCCGTGGCCCGGCACGCCGCGTTTGGAGTCAGGACCGGCTGCGTGCGTTAATAAGAATATGCGCTACAGCAGCCTCGAAACCCCCAGCATGGACATCGTTGCTCACGGACCATGGGCCGCCGCCGCGGCGCGCGGCGCGCGGAAGAAGGTTGGCCGGCGGATCAGCGCCGGCTGGACCACGGCGTGGGGCGTCTGCCCCGACCTCTTCGCCTTCACCAATCATACCGTGCATTCGAAAGCCAGAAATCCGTTTCCGACAACGCTGCTTCTGTTCGCAGCGGCACTTCTTCTGTCAACGGTCTGTTCCGCTCAGAACAAGCCCGTGAACGCGACTATCGACGCGTCGAAGACCGGAGCTCCGATATCGAGGTATATCTACGGCCAGTTTCTCGAGCACATCGGAGGACTCGTCAACACCGGTATATGGGCCGAGATGCTGGATGACCGGAAGTTCTACTATCCGATCAATTCGCACCCTCCGGCCGAGCCGCCTTCCGCGAATCCGATGAGGCGCCCCCCACTACGTCACTGGACGCCGATTGGCGGCGACGAGTTCGTGACCATGGACACGAATCACCCCTACGTTGGCGATCACACACCGGCAGTGAAGCTCAGCGCGAAGGATGTACGCGGGTTTCAGCAACCCGGGCTGGCGGTGCGGAAAGGTAAATCCTACTCGGGACGCATCGTGCTCGCGGGGACGCCGGGCGCAACCGTGAAGGTCACTCTGGCGTGGGGAGATGCAGCAGGGGATCGGCAGACCGTCGTCATCGACAAAATCGGCGCCGGCTACCAGAAGTTCCCGCTGCGATTCAAGGCCCAGGGCGATAGCGATAACGCCCGGCTCGAGATTGTGGCAACCGGCGCCGGCGTCCTGCACGTGGGGGCGGTATCATTGATGCCGGCCGACAACGTACAAAGCTTCCGCGCAGAGGTCATCGCAGCGCTCAAGCAACTTCATTCGGGCGTGTATCGCTTCCCCGGCGGGAACTTCGTTTCGGGGTACGAGTGGCGTGACGCGATCGGCGATCCGGACAAGCGTCCGCCCATTATGGACCACGTGTGGCACGCGGTTCAGCCGAACGACGTCGGCACGGACGAGTTCATGACGCTGTGTCGGCTGCTGGACGTTGAACCCTACATCACGGTCAACGCCGGCTTCGGCGATGCCTGGTCGGCGGCCCAGCTTGTCGAGTATGCCAACGGCGCGGTCACCACGCCGATGGGACGGCTGCGTGCCGCGAATGGTCATCCGCAACCGTACAAGGTGAAGTTCTGGGGCATCGGCAATGAGCCCTGGGGCGACTGGCAACTGGGCTTCATTCCGGTTGCGCAGTTTGAACTGAAACACAACATGTTCGCGGAAGCAATGCGGAAGGTGGATCCGACCATCAGGCTTATCGCCGCGGGCGCGATGCCCGACGACATGACCGGCGCAAAGCAGGCCAAGCGCCTCAATGGCCAGATCGTTCCGGATTATCTCTCAGCGGGTGACTGGAGCGGCAACCTGCTGGCTCACTGCCTCGACAATATCGATCTGCTCAGCGAGCACTACTACGCCACCGCCGGCCAGCGCTTCGACAACGAGAAAGGCGAGAAGGTTCCAACGGGCCCGCAGACTTTGGTCGAATGGGAGCGCGCGCCGGCTTCTCTCGTCCGGGTGAAATACGAACATTATCAGGAGTACCTGAACCGCATCCCCGGTTTGAAGGCCAAGCCCGTGCCCATCAGCCTGGACGAATGGGCTTACATCGGAGCTCCGCCGAATTCTTACAAGGTTGTGCCGGCCTACGCCTGGGCGTTTCACGAGATGTTCCGGCATTCCGACCTGTATCAGTTAGGCGCATTCACGTTCGCGACGGCGATGATGAGCGAGAATCGGACCGATGCCGTTCTGAACCCCACTGGCCTGCTGTTCAAGATGTATCGCGACCACTTCGGTTCGATACCGGTGGAGGTATCGGGAGACTCGCCGCAGCCGAAGCCGACCTGGCCGCCTGGAGGCGGCCAGCCGAGAGTCAATCCCGGCAGCGACACGTATCCGCTGGATGTGAGCGCGGCCTTCAGCGAGGATCGGAAGACGCTGACGTTCGCTGTGCTGAATCCATCGGACTCCGAGCAGCGACTGAAGCTCTCGATCAACGGAGTGAAGCTCGCGAGCCCCGGGCATCTGTGGCGCATGGCGCCGCCGTCTGTGGACGCAACCATTACGGTGGGGCAGAAGCCGGGCGTCGAGGTCGAAGAGCATGGACAGGTGACCATACCCGATACGATGGCCGTCCCGCCATTCAGCGTCAGTATCTATTCGTTTGCGGTGGAGTAGAGGACATCGATGCGAACCACGAAACTGTATTGCGTGATGTTGCTGGGATCGGCGCTCGCTTTGGGCCCGAGTCTTGCGGCACAGGTGCGGACCGAAGTGCCTCCAGTGGTGCCGGGTGCAAAACCCGTAACGGTGGAACACATCAAGGTTCACGGGAAGGCCCTCGAAGGCAATCTGGAAGGCGATGCAGCAGATCGTGACGTGTTCGTCTTCCTTCCGCCCAGCTACGCCACTGAGAGGGACCGGCGTTACCCGGTAGTCTATGCATTGCACGGTTACTCGATCGGCGCCGAGCAGTGGACGCACGAGATCCATGTGCCGCAGACCATCGAAGGCGCTTTCGCCCAGGGCGCGAAGGAGATGATCGTCGTGCTGCCCGATTCGAAAACCGTGCACAACGGCTCCATGTATTCTAGTTCGGTCACCACGGGAGATTTCGAGCGGTTCGTCTCCCACGATCTGGTTGCATACATCGACGCGCACTACCGCACCATTCCGGAGCGCACGAGCCGGGGCCTGGTCGGTCATTCCATGGGCGGCTACGGCGCAACGCGTATCGGCATGAAGCACTCCGATGTGTTCGGCAGCCTGTACATAATGAGCCCGTGCTGCCTGTCGGCCCGTCCCGCGGCCCCCGCGGACACGGACCTGGAAAAGGCGGTGGAGGCTGCGAAGACGCCTGCGGATACGGCGAACCTGCCGTTCTTCTCGCGCGCTCAGCTTGCCACGGCGGCGGCATGATCACCCGATCCGAAGAACCCGCCGTTCTATTTCGATCTGCCGACGAAGAACGGCGTACCTCAACCGGATGTGCTCGCGAAATGGGCGGCCAATACACCGCTGGCGTTCATCGACCAGTACATCGGCAACCTGCGGCAGTATCGCGCCATCGCGATCGATGTGGGCGACCAGGATGGCTTGAAGGTCGACACCGGCAAGCTGCATGAAGTGCTCGATAGGTACGGGATCGCAAATACCTTTGAGATCTATCACGGTACCCATACGAGCGTGGTCGCCGATCGCTTCCAGAACCACGTCCTGCCGTTTTTCAGCGGGAATCTGTGCTCGGGCGCGAATTGCGAATGAGGTTTTCGTGAGATCGCGAAGTCTCCGCCTCTTTCTGCTGTCGCTGTGCCTCGGCGCGGCGGCGGAGGAGCAAACAGGTCGAAGCTGGGCCCTTCCTGGGCCGCTGGAGTCGCTCGGGATCGGCAGGATGAGCCAGACGGCCCCGCCGGAGGCGGTTGGATGTACAATCGATGTTGGCCAGGATGGGAAAACGGAAATCCTGGTTGACATGAGAGGCGAGCCGAACTCCACCCAGGAGACGGGGGACCCAAGTCGTTCGGGGCGCAGCCCGGTGCACCGCATCGGACGGGGCACTTTCAAGCCCTAGCCCGGCAGCTAACCTCGCAGGCTGATTTGAGAGACATGCCCCCTTGGGCAGGGGCTGAAGGAACGGCCTCCGGTGGATTTACCCTCTAGATCGAGCGCCACCAAAGTTGTTGTTGCCACCACGGTGATGCTCTCCTTCATCAGTTTCTGGAGAGTGGCTGCCATTGTTCTTTGCGATCTGGGCTCGTCGGCGTTCTACGTGGGCGGCATCGCGGAGACCGCCATCGGGAAGTCGGCGCCCTGGTTCGTCTTCGCGATCATGCTGTTCTCCTACGCGGTGCGCGCCGTGTACATCGAGAGCTGCAGCATGTTCGTGCGCGGCGGCGTTTATCGCGTGGTGCGCGAGGCCATGGGCCCCGGGCTGGCGAAGTTCTCGGTCTCGGCGCTGCTGTTCGATTACGTGCTGACCGGGCCCATCAGCGCGGTCTCGGCCGGCCTGTACCTGGCGGGGATTCTCAACGAGACAACGGCCTATATCGGCCACCCCGGCGCGCACGTCCATCCGGAGTATTTCGCCGCCGGCTTCGCGATCCTGGTGACGCTGTACTTCTGGCGCAAGAACATCATCGGCATGCACGAGTCGAGCCAGAAGGCGCTGCGTATCATGCAGCTCACCACGGTCATGGTGGTGATTCTGATCGTGTGGTGCCTGGTCACGGTTTTCCTGCGCGGCTACCAGCCCGTGCCGCTGCCCACCTCGGCCAACATCCACTACGGGCCGGACGCGCTCGGCTGGCTCCAGGGAAGCTGGCTGTCGTCGGTCACCGCGATCATGATTCTGGTGGGCCTGGGCCACTCGGTGCTGGCGATGAGCGGCGAGGAGACGATGGCGCAGGTGAACCGCGAGATCGCTCATCCCAAGCTCAAGAACCTGGAGCGGGCCGGCTTCGTAATCTTCATCTACTCGATGCTGTTTACGTCTCTGGTCTCCTTCTTCGCCGTGATGCTTATTCCGGATTCGAACCGGGTCCACTTCCTGGACAATCTGATCGGCGGCTTGGCGATGAACCTGGCCGGTCCGCTGCCGGTCAGGCTCCTGTTCCATGCTTTCGTGGTGGTGGTGGGCACCATCATGCTTTCGGGTGCCGTCAACACCGCCATCGTGGGCTCGAACGGCGTGCTGAACCGGGTGGCCGAAGACGGCGTGCTGCCGGACTGGTTCCGCCACCCGCATCGCCGGTTCGGCACCACGAACCGGTTCATCAACCTGATCGTCGTGCTCCAGATACTGACTATCGTCCTGAGCGCCGGCAACGTGCAGATGCTGGGCGAAGCGTACGCGTTCGGCGTGGTGTGGAGTTTCGCCATGAAGGCGCTCTCGGTGCTGGTGCTGCGCTACAAACTGCCGGAAGCGCGCGAGTGGAAGGTGCCGCTGAACCTGCGCTGGGGCAAGACCGAGATCCCGATGGGCCTGGGCCTGATCACGCTGATCCTGTTCGCGATCGCCGTCATCAACATCCTGACCAAGAGGGTAGCCACGATCAGCGGCCTGTCTTTCTCGGCCGCCTTCTTCGTCGCGTTTGAGATCTCCGAGCGGATCAACCGCCGCCACCGCCTGGCGCACTCGCAGGAACTCGAGAAGTTCCGGCTGGAGACACTGGACCAGATCACCGAGTCGACGTCCCACATTCGGCCCGGCAACGTGCTGGTGGCGGTTCGGAACCCCAACCAGCTCAGGCACCTCGAGCGCGTGCTGAGCAAGACGGACACGAGCAAGATCGACATCGTGGTTGCGACCGTCAAGCACACCGGCCAGCCCGGCTTCGGCGAGCACGACCTGACCGCCGACGAAGTCTTCTCTACCGACGTTGCGAAGCTTTTCAGCTTGGTGGTCACGCTGGCCGAAAAAGCCGGCAAGCACGTCGAGCTGATGGTGGTGCCGGGGCGCGGTCCCAATCGCACCCTGGTCGAGACCGCGCAGCGGCTGCAATCGTCGCTGGTGGTGATGGGAATGTCGGGCAAGATGACCGCGGCCGAGCAGGCCAAGCTGTTCGGCGATGCCTGGGAGGAGTTGCCGGAGCCGCGGCCGCAGCTCTCGCTCCAGATTTACAACCAGCCTACCGGAGAGACGCTGTACTTCAACCTCGGGCCGCACCCGCCACGCCTGTGGCCCGAGGACTTGCACCTGCTCCACCGGCTGTGGCTCGAGCTGAGCGAGCGCGGTCTGGGGTCGAAGCTGCACCACCGGGACGTGATCCGGGTGGCGCTGCGCCGTCTGGATTCCGAACTGCACTCGCAGCAAGCCGGGGAGGTCCTGGACAGCCTGCGGCAGGAAGTGGCTCAGGAAGCCGGAGAGCCTGGGGCGGAGAAGGATCAGTGAGGGCCACGCGCCGCCCTCCAGATCTCCTGCAGGCGGCGGATGGCGGAGGCCGGTTCGGGAGCCTGGTTCACCGCGCGCACAACGCAGAAGATGCCGGCCTCCCGCAAGCCGCAGCCGAAAGGTGTGAGAAGATCGGGCTTGTCACCCGAAGCGTGGATGGTTACGTGCCCGCTGTCGACAAAGCAAGGTTCTTTTCGATCCGAGCTATGCGCAGGTGTATTCTGCCTCTCTGCCTGGCGTCTTTGGTGCACAGCACCGCCGCGGCCCAGGCCACCGGAAGACTGTCGGGGATTGTGGAAGACGCCGGAGGCAAGGCCCTGTCCGGCGCGCGTGCGACGCTGACTCTGCCGGAATCCTCGGTTGTACACTCTTCCACAATCACCTCCCACAGCGGCACGTTCCTCTTCCCGGCTCTGAGGCCGGTGTTTTACGACCTCACCGTGGAAGCCCCGAACTTCACGACGCAGACGCTGAAGAACGTCAAGGTCGATCCGGCCGCCGAGACTTCGCTGCCGCCGATCCACCTGGCGCTCGGCGGTGCCAGACAGGTGGCGACGGCTCCCGAACAATCGCTGCAGACGGCCAGTGTCGATTTTGCGTCCACGGCGAACAATGACCAAACGAGCCGGCTGCCGCTTCCGCGCCGGGACCCGTTCTACCTGGTGGATATGCTTCCCGGTGTGCAGCACAACGGCCGCGCCCCGTCGGCTGTTTATGGAGAGTCAGCATCGCTGGGAAACATCACCTACGACGGCGTGATCATGCAGGAGAGCTTCACGCGTGCGAACAGTCTCGGTTCCACCACTCTCTCGCCGCGCACCGATCAGATCGGCGAAGTGACCGTCGTGACCG
>JBEKLW010000096.1:0-7600 GCA_050008815.1 Bryobacteraceae bacterium | reverse complement strand
CGGATATAGGTGCCGACGCCAAAGTCCCGGATCCGGCGGGCGTCGATGACGATCCGAAGCGGCATTCAGCGGGACACGGCCGGAGCGAGCTTCCAGGCGTACAGCGGGAACTTCCCGGCCAGCGCGGCGACGCGCCGGCGCACGGCGGCGCGCGTCTCCTCGGATGTGATGTTGCCGAGCACCTCGGCGATCAGCGCGGCCACCGTGCGCATCTCGGCCTCGCCGAATCCGCGCGTGGTCACCGCCGGGCTGCCCAGCCGGATGCCGCTCGGGTTGAACGGCTTGTTGGCATCGAACGGAATAGTGTTCTTGTTGACGGTGATGTAAGCCTCGTCCAGCGCCTGCTCGGCCTCCTTGCCGCGGATGCCTTTCGAGAACACGTCCACCAGCATCAGGTGCGTGTCGGTTCCGCCGGAGACTATGCGAAAGCCCGCATCGGCGAGGCCCGCGGCCAGGGCCTTCGCGTTCGCCAGCACCTGCTTCTGGTAAACCACGAACTCGGGCTGCATCGCCTGGAGGAAGCAGACCGCCTTGGCGGCCACAATGTGCACCAGCGGTCCGCCCTGGATCCCGGGGAACACGGACTTGTCGATCGCCTGGGCGTATTCGGCCGGGCACAGGATCAATCCCGAACGCGGTCCCCGCAGCGTCTTGTGCGTCGTCGAGGTCACGATCTGCGCATGCTCGCAGGGATTCGGGTGCAGGCCGGCCGCCACCAGGCCGGAGAAGTGCGCCATATCCACCATCAGCAGAGCGCCCACCGAGTCGGCGATCTGGCGGAAGCGCGCCGCATCGATGATCCGCGGGTAGGCGCTGCCGCCGGCGACGATCATCTTGGGGCGGTGCTCTTCGGCCAGGCGCGCCAGTTCGTCGTAGTCGATGGTCTCGTCCTCGCGGCGCACGCCGTAGGGGATGATCTTGTAAAGCTTGCCGGAAAAGTTGAACGGGCTGCCGTGCGTCAGGTGGCCGCCGTGCGAGAGGTTCATCCCCAGGATGGTGTCGCCGGGCTGGAGGAACGCGGCATAGGCGGCCATGTTGGCCTGCGCGCCGGAGTGTGGCTGTACGTTGGCGTGCTCGGCGTGGAACAGCGTCTTGGCCCGCTCGATGGCCAGCCGCTCGACGTCATCGACGTACTGGCAGCCGCCGTAGTACCGCTTGCCGATGTAGCCTTCCGCGTACTTGTTCGTGAAAACGCTGGCGGCGGCCTCCAGCACGGCCTCGGACGTGAAATTCTCGCTGGCAATCAGCTCGAGCCGGCTATTCTGGCGCTCCAGCTCGTTGCGGATGGCCTCAAACACCTCCGGGTCGGCCTCGGCCAGCGCCTGTGCCATCCACTCCTGTTGCGTCATGCCTGCAGTGTCTCCGATCCCTTGCTCGCCGCCGCGCCTTCTATGGCCGCAACCTTGGCCAGGCGGCGGCTGTGCCGTCCGCCGTCGAAATCCGTGGTCAGGAACGTATAGACCAGGGATTCCGCCTCCGTGTCGGTGACGTACCTGGCGCCGAGCGTGAGGATGTTGGCGTCGTTGTGCGCGCGGACCAGGCAAACCTCATCGGTTGTCGTGCCCAGCGCGGCGCGGATGCCCGGCACCTTGTTGGCTGCGATCGACATTCCGATCCCGGTCGAGCACACCAGGATGCCGCGCTCGGCCCGCCCGCTGGCAACGTCCTGCGCCACCGCGTTCGCGAAGTCCGGGTAGTCGCAGGACTCCGTCGAGTGCGTGCCCTCGTCGATGAGTTCGTGCTTTTGCTCCTGGAGCTTGAGCCGGAGATGTTCCTTCAAGATGAAGCCGGCGTGATCGGCGCCAATTGAGATCTTCATAGGGGTAGAGCCATTCTAGCATGCTAAGATCTATATTCTGTCTGCGCGCTTCCGGCGCTTCCGGGCGCCGCGAGGCCGCACGCCGCTTCCAGAGGGAGAGAGGCCGCGCCGTCCACGGAGGGCTGGCGTCGCCTGTCCCCGGTTGAACCCGGTCTAGCATTCGATGCGTTGGAGCCAACTTTTCATCCCCACCCTGCGGGAGGATCCCGCCGAGGCTGAAGTCGCCAGCCACAGGCTGCTGCTGAGAGCGGGCTACATCCGCCAGCTCTCGGCCGGAATCTACAGCTACCTCTACCTGGCGCAGCGCTCGCTGAACAAGATCGTCGCCATCGTGCGCCAGGAGATGGACGCGATCGGAGCCCAGGAAATGCTGCTGCCGGCGCTGCATCCGGCCGAAGTCTGGCGTGAGTCGGGGCGCTGGGAAATCATGGGCCACGACATGTTCCGGCTCAAGGACCGCGCCGGCCACGATCTGTGCCTGGGCATGACCGCCGAGGAGGTCATGACCGTGATCGCGCGCGGCGAGCTGCGCAGCTACAAGCAGCTTCCGCAGATCTGGTACCAGATCCAGACCAAGTTCCGCGACGAGCCGCGGCCCCGCTCCGGCCTGATGCGGATGCGCCAGTTCATCATGAAGGATTCCTACAGCTTCGACCTGGACGCAGCCGGCCTGGACGTCTCCTACCAGAAGCACTATGCGGCCTACAGCCGCATCTTCACGCGCTGCGGGCTTGAGTTCCTGGCGGTGGAGGCGCACTCGGGCGCCATGGGCGGCAGCCAGTCCCACGAGTTCATGGTGAGATCGCCGGCCGGCGAGGACTGGGTGGTGGAATGCCCGCAGTGCGGATACGCCGCTAATCTCGAGAAGGCGGTCTCGAATCCGGTGCCCCCCGCCGCCGCCGATCGGGAGGGCGATTTCCAGCCCGAGGAGTTCCCCACGCCGGGCCAGAAGACCATCGCGGACCTGGCCCGGTTCACCGGGCTGCCGGAGAGCTCGCAGATGAAGAGCCGCGTCATGGCCGTTGACGGCAAGCCACTGCTGGTGATGCTGCGCGGCGATCACGAGCTGAGCGAGACCAAGCTCCAGATGGCCGTGGGCGCCAGGGAAGTCCGCCCGGCGCACCCGGAGGAGATCCGCGAGTGGTTCGGCGCCGACGCCGGCTCGCTCGGCGCGGTGGGCGTGACCAACATGCCCATCCTCACCGACAACGCCCTGCGCGGGCGCAAGAACCTGATTACCGGCGCCAACAAGAACGACTTCCACCTCAAGAACGTCACGCCGGGCGAGGATTTCAAGGCCGATTATCGCGACCTGCGCCAGGCCGCCGAGGGCGACGCCTGCCTCCAGTGCGGCCAGCCGATCCGCCTCAACAAGACTATCGAGATCGGCCATATCTTCAAACTCGGCTACCGCTATTCGGATTCGATGGGCCTGCGGGTGCTGACGGCCGACGGTCAGGAGCTGGCGCCCATCATGGGCTCCTATGGCATCGGCGTCGAGCGCATCTTGAGCTCGGCCGTCGAGCTGTACGGCGACGCCGAGGGCATGGCCCTGCCGGTGGCCATCGCGCCTTTCCAGGTGGTCATAACGCCGGTGAACAACTCCGACGCCGCCCAGATGGAGGCCGCCGGAGAGATCTATGCGGCCTGCGGGGCGATGGGGCTGGATGCCTTGCTCGACGATCGGGACGAGCGCCCTGGCGTGAAGTTCAAGGACGCCGATCTCATCGGCATTCCGTATCGCGTCACGGTGGGGAGGAAGCTGGTGCAAGGCCGAGTCGAGCTGGTCGAGCGCCGCGGCCGCCGGACCACCGAGATCGAGGCCGGCGCGGCTGCGCGCTGGGTTGGGGACGCGGTCCGGCAGGCGCTCAAGACGGAAGGTTGATCGCGCGTCTTTGAAGACGGCTGCGGGCTACCGGTGCGCGGCCTTACGGTACACCGCCACCCACTGCCCCCGCTCGGCCCGGCGCGCCACCAGCTCCACCCCCAGCCGCCGCTCCAGCGCCGCCGGGGTAATCTGCGGTTCGTAGCCGTAAAAGCGGCGCATCAGGCCGCTCACGAGCGGCGCCCGCCGCAGGTCCCAGTCGCGCTCCCATTCCCGCGAGAAGAGCACGAAGACCTCCACCGAAGCCGGGTCCAACGCCCCCACGTCCGCCGCGCGAAAGCTCGGGATCTCCCTCACCGCCAGCTTGTTGTGGACGTAGCCGAGCGTCGGCCGCCGCAGCTCCACCCACAGCGGCCACGCGGTGGTGACCGTCTGCCCCGGCAGGTTGCGCTCCAGGAAGTCGCCCGCCCACTCGTGCAGCCGGACGAAATCCACCATCGCCAGATTGTTCTCGAAGGGTTGGGGATAGGGCGGGTTCCAGAACAGGCAGAACACCAGGCCGGCGAACGTCACCACCTTCCCCACACGCGTCCCGAGCGAGGGAAACGAGGACCAGGCGGCCGCGAAGGCGATATACAAGAGCGGCAGCACCGGCAGCAGGTAGCGCTCCAGCGTCGCCCCGCCGAGCACGGTGACCGCCAGCACCTGCGCCACCGCGATCGAGATCGCCACTCGCCACGGCCGGCTCGAGTAGATCCGGGCTCGCCGCCAAGCCGCCAGTACGGCGATCCAGCCGACCCAATGGAAGTTCTCCACAAACAGGTAGAAGCAGCGCCGCGCCAGCGCCATCAGGATGCGCACCGGATGCACGGCGAAGGCCAGGTTGTAACGCGCGAACTCCGGGTTCCCGAACGGGTGGCCGGTGGCTTTCCACAGCACCGCCAGCCACGCCGCCAGCGCCGCCAAGGGCAGGACGAACCAGGCCGCCTCCTTCGGTCTCCGCTCGGCGATCAGCCACGCCGCCAGCACCAGGGGCACGACCACCCCGGTCTCCTTCACCAGCACCAGCGCCGCGCTGGCCAGCGCCGCCGCTCGCACCCGGCCGTCGAGGAACAGCAGCAGCGCGCAGACGGTCAGCAGCATCGCCGGCATGTCGAGCTGCGCCAACATCGATTGGGTATAGAACAGCGGCGAGACCGTCAGCAGCAGCACGGCCGAAAAGGCAGGCGCGCCACCCACTTTGCGGCATAGCCGGATCGCCAGCAGGAAAGCCAGCCACAAACCCACCGCCGCCGCCGCCAGCATCGCCACCCGCGTCGCCGTGATCGAGTACCCGAACACCCGCCACACCAGCGCCAGGTAGGCCATCACACCGGGCGGGTGGACGTTCGGCGTCGCTCGCTCGGGCACCCACGCGCCCCGCTCATAGAGATCCAGGGCCGCCGGGACGAATTGCCCGGCCTCGTCCCAATAGAACGGCAGGTCCAGGAACGGGAAGTGGACCAGCAACAGCAGCAGCGCGAACGCCGCAAAGAAGAAGAGGTGCGTCTCCGGGCGTCCTCGCCGCCTTCGGGCCGCCCCGCCGGTCTCGGTCGCGATTGCCAAGGCGTTACTGGACTACGCCGCCCTGCGCCTGCGGTTCCAGCCGAATCTCGCCGAACGTCGCCTCGTACTGCGAGATGTTCTGCTGGAGAACGTTGAGCAGCGCCTTGGCCTGTTGCGGGCTTAGGTAAATGCCCTGGAAGTTCTGGATGGCGACCGTGTCGGGGCCGGTCTGGCTGGCTACACCGAACGAAAGGAAGATGTCCCACAGGCTCGGGCGCACCTGCACGCTGTTGGCGTAATTGTCGCGATACTCCGGCGCCTTGATTAGCTGGATCTGCGGCGCTTGCGGTGGTGTCATCGGACGCTCAACTCCTTCCCGTGCCCTTGGCACGGTCCATGTACTTCAGATTGGCCACGTCCAGGCGGATCACATCGCCCGTCTTGATGAACTGCGGCACCAGGATCTCGACGCCGCTATCCAGCGTGGCTGGTTTCCAGACGCTGTCCACTTGCTGGTGCGACGGCGGCGCGGTCGCGGCGATGCGCACCTCGAGGACCTCCGGCAGCAGCACGCTCACCGCGTTGCCTTCGACGAATTCGACGCCCACCCGCATCTCCGGCTGTAGCAGCCTGGCCTGCGGGCCGATCAGCGCCGCCGGGATGGTCATTTGCTCGAACGTTTCGGGGTTCATGAAGTTGCACTGCCCGGAGTCCTCATAGAGGAAGTCCATCGGCGTCTTCTGGACCTCGACCTCCTCCAGCTTCAACTCGGCGCGGAAGCTGTGCTCCCGGAGCGTGCCCGTCGTCAGGTTCTTCAGGCGCGTGTGGGCCGCGCCTCCCATCCTGCCCTGACCCGCGTGATAATCCGCGACCAGAACCTTATAGAGCTGGCCTTCGAAACGAATCGCCGTGCCGGCCCGAAGCTGCGACGCAGCGACCATGCTGCCCTCCTGCTGAGACAGGATACTACAGGCTGGTTGATGAAAATTGCGACGCTTGCGGGGGTGGTTCTTCAGCAGGGAGTTAACATTGTGTTTTTCTTAATCCACATGAGCTTACGGCGCTCTGAGGCCAGATGAATGTTAACCCGCAAACCAAACAAATCAAACGCAATCTGGTGTCCCGTCCCCCCACATAATAGTACTGTTCAGTCGTACTGTACTAGTATACCCTCATACTAATGGTACGAAGTGGGGTATTGGGATGCCTCCTCGCCGTGGCGGCATCCGGCGCGCCCGGGCCAAGGTTGGCCGATGCGCCCAAACCCGTAGTCTTAGACAGGATTCCAGACGCTTTTCTCCCGGCGCCTCTGGATCGTCAGACGATCAACGGCTACCTTGGCCTCCGCATAAAGGTGAATGCCGATCGCCGCCTGCTGCACATCGACGAGCCGGCGATGATGGACTGCTTCCGGACGCGTCCCGGCAGCCATCCTCTAGCCGGCGAACACGCCGGCAAGTATCTTGAGGCGGCCGCTCTCAGTTGGGCCTTCACCGGGAATGAGGACGTCAGGGCGCTCATGGATCACTTCGCGCAATCGCTGATTGAGGCCCAACTCCCTGACGGCTATCTTGGCACCTACAGCGACGACCAGCGCTGGACGGGCTGGGACGTCTGGGTTCACAAGTACGATCTGCTTGGCCTGCTGACCTATTACGAAGTCACGGGCTCGCAGCCCGCCCTGCAGGCCTGCCGGCGGGTCGGCGACTTGCTCATCCAGACGTTCGGCGATTCGCCCGGACAGCGCGACATCCTCCAGGCGGGTGTGCACATGGGCATGTCCGCAACCAGCGTTCTGGAGCCGATGTGCCGGCTTTACCGGCTCACCGGCGAGCAGCGCTATCTGGACTTTGCCCGCTATATCGTCCGCTCCTACGACCGGCCACGGGGTCCCCGGATCATCGCTTCTCTGCTTCAGACCGGGAGCGTGCGTCAGACCGCCGATGCGAAGGCCTACGAGCTGATGTCGAACTTGATTGGGTTGATCGAGCTGTACCGGCTCACCGGCGAGAGGGCACTGCTCGAACCCGCTCTGATCGCCTGGCGGGACATCGCCAGCCGGCGGCTCTACCTCACCGGCACCACCAGCAGCGGCGAGTACTTCCGCGACGACTTTGAGCTGCCTGGGGAGGAAGCCGCCAATGTGGGCCAAGGCTGCGCAACCGTCCACTGGCTCCGGCTCAACTGGCACTTGTTGCGCGCGACCGGCGAGGCGCGGTACGCCGACCAGATCGAGCGCACCGTCTACAACCAGCTCCTGGCCGCCCAGGACCCGCGCAACGGGCGTCTCTGCCCCTTCACGCCATTGAACGGCCGCAAGCGCCCCGGCCTGGGTGCCAACGACTGCGTGTCCAGCCAGCCGCGCGGTCTGGCGCTGATTCCGGCCAGCTCCATGGCCTTGGCGTTGGCGA
>JBEKLW010000095.1:0-7722 GCA_050008815.1 Bryobacteraceae bacterium | reverse complement strand
GCCCCGTCCGACGCCCGCCGCGCCGGCCCTGGGCATGCGGTTCCGCGAGGTCACCTTCCGCTATCCCGGCGCGGAGCAGCCGGTGCTGCGCGACTTCAACCTGGACATCCCAGCGGGGCGGATCGTGGCGTTGGTGGGCCCGAACGGGGCTGGTAAGACCACGCTCATCAAGCTGCTGTGCCGCTTCTACGATCCCGAGGCCGGCCGAATCGAGCTGGACGGCGCGGACCTGCGCGAGTTCGCACCCGAGGAGCTGCGGCGGCGCATCGCGGTGCTGTTTCAGGACCCGCAGCGGTACAACCTGACGGCGGGCGAGAACATCGCGCTTGGCGATGCGGAGCGGCCCTGCCAGCCCGGCGAGGTGGAGGCGGCGGCGAAGGCAGCCGGCGCCGAGGCGATTTTGGAGGCGCTTCCGGCAGGCTACGAAAGCCCGCTGGGCAGGTTGCTCGAGGAGGGCGCCGAGTTGAGCGCCGGCCAGTGGCAGCGCATCGCGCTGGCGCGGGCGTTCTACCGGCGCGCGCCAATCGTGATCCTGGACGAGCCGACCGGCGCCATGGACCCCTGGGCCGAGCGCGAGTGGGTGGAGGGGTTCCGCGCCGCCGCGGCCGGCGCGACCGCGATCCTGATCACGCATCGGCTGACCACGGCCGCGTGCGCCGACGTGATCCACGTACTCGAAAGCGGCACGCTAGTCGAATCGGGCAGTCATCAGGAGCTGCTCGCGCTGGGCGGGCGCTACGCGCAGTGCTGGGGCAGCGGAGCTCCATGCTGGTAGCCTTCGACAGGATGGTTTCGAGGACCGCCTGGAGCCGGGGCAACGGAGTTCCATGCGGGTAGGCTTCGACAGCGCCGGTTGGGAAATGCGGGCGCTGGTGGCGGCGGCCAGCGCGGGCGCCGATGGTGACGCGGCCGCGCTCCGCGAGCACGCTGCCCGGGGATGCGATTGGCAGCGGGTGGTGGAACTGGCGGAAACGCATAGCTTGCGGACGCTGTTGTATCGGCGGGTGAGCGACGCCGTGGGTGAGGCCGCCGCACCGGCCGCGGTCCGGGCGCTCGCGCAGCCGTTCCGCGCCAACGCTATTCGCAACCTGCAAGCCGTTGCCGAGATCCGGAGCATCGTGGGCCTGCTGGCGGCAGCGGGTATCCCGGCGCTGGCGTTGAAAGGCCCGGCGCTGGCTGTTTCCGCTTACGGCGACCTGACGCTGCGGGAGTTCTCCGACGTGGACATGCTCGTGCCGCGGGCGGCTCTCGAAGCCGCGCTGGCCGCTCTGGCTGGAGCCGGTTACCGCGTTACCGATGCGCCTGCCGCGCGCTGGCTGCCGGGAACCATGGAGGTCGCCCTCATGCGAGGTTCCGGCGGGCTGACGATCGATCTTCACTGGCGGCTCATACCGAAGTATTTCGGGTCTGTGCCAGAGGATTCGCTCTGCGCGGAAGCCCGGAGCGTCGAGATCGCGGGCGCGCGCATTCCTGTCCTGGCGCCGGAGGCAGAGCTGGTCTTCCTGGCGGTGAACGGCGCGCGGGAATGCTGGCCGACGCTGCGCGCAGTCGCCGACGTGGCGCACCTAGTGCGCTCGCAGCCGTTGGACTGGGGCCGCGCCGGCGAGCTGGCGGCGGCGAGCGGCGCCAGCCGCGCCCTGGCGGTGGCGCTGCTGCTGGCTGGCAGCCTGCTGCAGGCGCCCGTGCCCGAGGAAGTCCTGAAGCGCGCCGAGGCCGTGCGCGCGGCGCGCCCGCTAGCGGAGCGCTTTGCAGCCCGGCTGTTGGAGAATCGGCCGGATGTCTCCGGCACTCTGGGTGAAGCCGCTCTGCACCTCAGTCAGCTTGCCAGCCCCGTGCAGAAGGCCAGTTACATCGTGCGCCGAATGTGCCAGCCGAGCCAGCTCGACGCTCAGTGGCTTCCGCTTCCGCGGCGGCTGAGCGCGGCCTACTACCTGGTGCGGCCGGTGCGCCTGGCGCTGCGGTGCGTGGGCCTGGCCGCGAAGCGATCCGCGGCGTAGGAGTAAGCAGCGTTCTATGAACCTTGCGGGACCGATCGGGCCGGAGGTGTGCCGGAGCGTCGAGCTGCCAGCTTCCAGCTATCAGCTATCAGCGATCAGCTGCCAGCTACCAGCTATCAGCTTCCAGACGAGCCGGACCTGGAGGTCCGGCGCGGACGAGGGGCGCCCTACGAGAAGCAGCTTCCAGCTATCAGATGTCAGCTTTCAGACGTCAGCGATGGCGCGCGCTGCCCGTGCGGCAGGGCCGGCCAGGGGGCCGGTCGCGGACGAGGGCGTCCGCCCTACGGCGGGACGTGGCCGTCCCGCGCGGGCAAGACTGCCCGCCCCACGCAACTCAGCTTGGTGGGGCGGGCCGCCCAGTTCAGGTCGCGGCTGGGTTTGGGGGCGCACCGCTCGCGGCGCGCGTCCATCGCCTCGCGAGGGCCGGCTAGGCGGTTGGCCGGTGACGGCGGCGCCATAACCGTGCGAAGATGTCTGTAAGGGCGTCGGTGCAGAAGAGGACGCTAGTCATCCTCGGGTTGATATGCGCGATCGTGTGCGCGCAATGGGCGCCCCTTGTCTCCACACACTCCCACCGGGATTCATCACAGCACTTCTGTTGGCTTTGCCATTTCAGTTCGCTGCCATGCGTGCAATCGGCCGTTTCGGTGTCCTTGGCGCCGGACATTTACGTGGCTTGGCTGGAGCGGTCCGCCGGTTTCGAGGCGCCGCACGAAGTGCTGCTCCTGGCGCGTTACTCGCGCGGCCCTCCAGCGTAGTCCCTCGCTCTTTTTGACAGTCCGGGTCCGGTCCACCGAGCGGCGCCCGGGCGAACCTCGTTACCAGGACAAAAATGTGACGGAAGGAGCGATATGCGCATATTCATACTGATGCCGGTGGCCGCCTGCCTGTTCGCGATGCGGTTGCCGGCCCAGGAACCCACGGAATTGATGAATCGCATGAGAGCAATGGAGGATCGTATCAGGGCGCTTGAAGCCGAGGTCGAAACACTCAAGGCGCAACAGGCGGCGAATCCCGCGGCCGCGGCCGCTCCGGCGGAGCCTTCGGCCGTCCCAATCCCCGCCGCTCCCGCCGCGCCGGAAGCGGCAGCGCCGGCCCAGCAGATCGCACAGCAGGCGCCCGGCGGACCGCCGGTTTACGGCGGCGCCGCGCCGGCGGCTGCCAAGGTGTTCAATCCCGACATCAGCTTGATCGGCGATTTCGTGGGAGCCGCCGGAGGCAGCGGCAACCGGGCCACGCCGTCGCTCGAAATGCACGAGAGCGAGCTCGGTCTGCAGGCGGTCATCGATCCCTATGCAAGGGCCGATGTCTTCATCACCTTCGGCGAGCACGGCGTGGATCTCGAGGAGGGCTACCTCACCTTCACCAGCCTGCCTGGGGCGCTGCAATTGAAAGCCGGTAAGATGCGCGCGGCCTTCGGCAGGGTGAATACGATGCACAACCACGTGCTCCCCTGGATTGACCGCCCGCTGGTGACGCAGAACATCGTGGGCGGCGAAGACGGGATCGACGACGCGGGCCTCTCGATCAGCCGCATTCTTCCAGCGCCCAAGAACATCTTTGTGGAAGGCACCGCGCAGCTTTATCGGGGCGATTCCGAGGGGATCTTCCAAGCCGTCCGGCGCAATGACGTGTCCACCGTCGAGCACCTGCGCGCCTACCGCGATCTGAGCGAATCCACCAACCTCGACCTGGGCGCTTCATACGCCCGCGGTCACAGCCCCTTCGGCGACGGCTCGAACCAGCTCTATGGGGTGGACGCCACGCTGCGATGGAAGCCATTGCGCCGCGCCATTTATCGGTCTTTCATCGCCCGCAGCGAGTTCATCTGGGCCCACGCCGTGGTGTCGGGACTGCACACGGGGACCTTCTCGAACCGCCCTGCCATAACGCTGTTCGGTTACTATGTTGGCGGCGAATACCAATTAGCGCGGCGCTGGTTCCTGGGCGGCCGCTTCGATCGTTCCGAGCGGGGGGCCTGCCTGCCGACGTTCCCGTCGACCACGACCGCGTGCAGCCTGCTCCCGGCCGCCAACGCGCTGTTCCAGGATACCGGCGGCTCCGTGCTCCTGACCTATTGGCCCAGCGAATTCAGCCAGGTCCGCGGGCAGCTCCGCCGCACGCATTACGGCGAAGGTCCCACGGCCAACGAGTTTCTCTTCCAATTTGTGTTCTCGATGGGGGCGCATGGAGCGCATCCGTTCTGATGATGAAAACTGCTTCCGAAACCCGGACTGCGCCGCCCGCCGTCCGAGAAGATAAGGAATTACCGTGAATGCACCGACGAGATTGCAATTGCTGTCTGCCGTCCTGCTGACGGCCGCGGCCGGCACTACGCGTGCCGTTTCCAAACTGAACGTTGTGACCACCACCGAAGACCTCGCCGCGATTTCCCGCGAGATCGGCGGGGACAGGATCAACGTCGATTCCATCGCCAGGGGCTACCAGGACCCGCATTTTGTCGAGCCCAAGCCCAGCTTCCTGCTGAAGCTGCAGAAAGCCGATTTGCTCGCGGTGGTCGGCCTCCAACTCGAGATCGGCTGGCTGCCGCCGCTGCAGACCCAGAGCCGGAATTCGAAGATCCAGTCCGGGGCGCCGGGCTATTTCGATCTCTCGCAGTTCTGCCAGATCCTCGAGATTCCAGCCGGCCAGATCACGCGCGCCATGGGTGACGTGCACCCGCTGGGCAACCCGCACTACTGGCTCGACCCCGCCAACGGCCGCCGCATCGCTAAGGCGCTCCAGAACAAGTTCAGCGAAATGCAGCCCGCCGACGCCGCCTACTTCGCGCAGCGTTATGCCGATTTCGACGCGCGCCTGAGCGCCGCCGAAAGACGCTGGGAAGCCAAAGTGGCGCCCTATCGCGGCCGCAAGGTGATCACCTATCACCGTTCCTGGCCCAGCTTCTGCGAGCGCTTTGGCCTGGTGGTCGCAGGTTATGTGGAGCCCAAGCCCGGCATCCCGCCCACCCCCAGTCACACGCTCGAGCTGATCAACACCATCAAGCGGGAAAACATCAAGCTGATCCTGGTGGAGCCCTACTTCGATCTGCGCGCGCCGAACTCGATCGCTCAGATGACCGGCAGCCAGGTCATGGTGTTGATGCCGTCGGTCGGCGGCGTCAAAGAGATCACCAATTACTTCCAGCTCTTCGATTACGATATCGACCTGCTGGTGAACGCGTTCTCGAAGGTCAAATAGGATAACTCGATGGACACACTCTCATTCCTGCTGCCTCCTTTTGTGGCGAGCCTGATTCTGACGGGCATCCACGCCTACCTCGGGGTGCACGTGGTCGAGCGCGGCGTGATCTTCGTCGATCTCTCCCTGGCCCAGATCGCGGCCCTGGGCACAACCATCGCGGTGCTTTACGGCATTGAGCCGCACGGCGATGCGGCCTACGTGGTCAGTCTCATTTTCACGTTCGTGGGCGCGGCGGTCTTCTCGACCATCCGCGGCCGCCGCGCGCGCATTCCTCAGGAGGCGGTCATCGGCATTTGCTACGCCGTGGCTTCCGCCGCGGCGATTCTAGCGATGAGCAAATCGACCCAGCAGACCGAACACCTCAAGGAGATGCTGGTGGGCAACATCCTCACGGTCTCCTGGCACGAGGTCGCCAAGACGGCCGCGCTGTACGGAGCCATCGGTTTGTTCCATTACATTTTCCGCCGCAGGTTCCTGTTGATCTCCATGCACCCGGAGGAGGCCGAGGCGCAAGGCATCTCGACGCGGCTGTGGGATTTCCTGTTCTACGCTTCGTTCGGGTTTGTGGTGACCTCGTCGGTGGCGATCGCCGGGGTTCTGCTGGTGTTCTGCTACCTGATCGTTCCGTCCGTGGGAGCGATGCTCTACGCCAAGAATGTGGGCGCGCGGCTGGCGATCGGTTGGACGATGGGCACGCTCGTTTCCGGGCTGGGGGTCTATCTGTCGCTACAGATCGACCTGCCCACGGGCGCGACGATCGTGTGCACATTTGGAGTGGTCCTGATCCTGATGGCCCTGGTCCGCCTCTGGCTGCCGCGCACGGCCCCCGGTCCGCAGCTCTCCGCCAGCCGCGATCTCGCGTAGGGGGTGCGGGGCACGCGCCGGTGCGAACGGCACGGCATTGCGCCTCTGGCGAAGGGGCGGGACGGTGGGCGAGAGGCGAGCGCTCCGTTCCGCGGCTGTGAAAGAATTCAAAAGCTCCGCTCCCTGCCGGTCGCGGCTCGGCTAGGGGTGTGGATCGCTGACCGAGCAGCACGCGAGGGTCGCCGAGCGTCGGCACGAGTGACCATGGGTCGGGGACGCACAATAGAGGATGAAAACGGGGTTTTCGAGAGAGTGTCGAGGCGGCAGGCTGAAGCCTACGCCACAGGCGCCTCGCAGAGGCAGGACGCCGGAGTGTCCCCGAGTTCTTGCACGGGCGGGATCCCGTTCGGCCTGCGATGAGATCCTGCGATAAGATATGGAGAGAATAGCGAGCCACCCTAGCTCAGTTGGTAGAGCGGCTGATTCGTAATCAGCAGGTCGCCGGTTCGATCCCGGCGGGTGGCTCCATAGGTCGCCGGTTCGATGCCGGCGGGTGACTCGATTCAGGGTGGGAGGGAAAGCCTTTGCGATCAACGTCGGTACCTCTTTTCGCTCTTTGCGTCGCACTCGCATTCTCTGGCTGCAGCTCGCAGAAAGCGCCGCCAGCCGGGGCCGCCCGCATGCCAGCCGGAATGCCGCCCACGCCGGTGAGCGTGGCGCAGGCGGCGCGCGAGGCGGTGCCGGTCGAGGTTCGCGCGGTGGGAACGGTCGAGCCGTACTCCACCGTTCAGATAAAGTCGCAGGTCCCGGGCGAGCTGCTCAGAGTTCGCTTCGCGGAGGGCAGCCAGATCAACAAGGGGGACCCGCTGCTCGAAATCGACCCGCGCCCCTATCGCGAAGCGCTGCGGCAGGCCGAAGCGGCGGTCGCGCGCGACCAGGCGCAGGTGCGGCAGGCGCAGGCCACGCTCGGCCGCGACCGCGCCCAGGCGCTCGCCACCGAGGCCGACCGGAAGAGGTACGAGGAGCTGGTGAAGGAAGGCATCGCCGCGCGCTCCCAGTACGACCAGGTGCGGGCCGGCGCGGACGCCCTGCAACAATCGATTCGCGCCGACGAGGCGGCGATCGAGAGCGCGCAAGCGGCGCTGGAGAGCGACCGCGCCGCGGTGGACCGGGCCAAGCTCGATTTGAGCTACACCGAAATCGCTTCGCCCATCTCGGGCCGCGCCGGCAACCTGCTCGTGCAGCCGGGCAACCTGGTTAAGGCCAACGACACGGCGCTAGTGGTCATCAACCAGATCGAGCCCATCTTCGTTTCGTTCGGCGTGCCGGAGCAACACCTTGCCGCCATCCGCGCTCGCAGCGCCGGAAGCAAGCTGCCAGTGGAGGCCCTGTCCGGCGACGCGCCGGGCCAGGCCGCACGCGGGTACCTGGCCGTGATCGACAACAGCGTGGATTCGACCACGGGCACCATCCGCTTGAAGGCCGCCTTCGACAACCACGAGCGCCGGCTGTGGCCGGGGCAGTTCGTCAACGTGGTGCTGCGTCTGGAGACGAGCGCGGCGACGGTGGTCCCCTCCGAGGCGGTCCAGGCCGGCCAGCAGGGCCAGTTCGTCTACGTGGTCAAGCCGGACCAGACGGTGGAGTTCCGGCCGGTGGCGGCCGGCGTCACCGTGGATGGCAAGACGGTCATCGAGAAAGGCGTGGCGCCGGGCGAGAC
>JBEKLW010000094.1:0-7730 GCA_050008815.1 Bryobacteraceae bacterium | reverse complement strand
CGCGCCGGAAGTGGGTGCGCTTTCTCTATGCCTACCCCAACAAGGTCACGCAGAAGCTGCTGGACACAATTGCCGCGCACCCCGCGCTGGTGAAGTACATCGATTTGCCGCTGCAGCACTCCAGCGCGCGGCTGCTCAAGCGCATGCGCCGGGGCGGCACTGGGGAGCAGTTCCTGAAGCTGATCGAGCGCATCCGGCGCACCATCCCCGGCGTGGCCGTACGCACCAGCATGATCGTCGGTTTTCCGGGCGAGACCGAGGCGGACTTCGAAGAGCTTTGCGGGTTCGTCCAAGCGGCGCGGTTCGACCACCTCGGGGTCTTCTCCTACTCGGACGAGGAGACCAGCCGCAGCTTTCGCCTGGAGGGCAAAGTAGGCCGCCGCGCTATTTACAACCGCGGGCGCCGGCTGATGGCCATCCAGAGGAAGGTGGCGCGCGCGCGCAACCGCGAGCTGGTGGGGCGCGAGGCGGATGTGCTGGTCGAGGGGCCGTCGCCGGAAACCGATCTGCTCTGGCAAGCGCGCATGGGCACGCAGGCGCCGGAGATCGATGGCGTGTGCCTCATCAACGACGTCCAGGGCGCGCCGCCGCGGCGCGGGCAGATTCGGCCGCTGCGCATCACCGCGGCGCATGATTATGATCTGGTGGGGACGCTGCTCGAGGCGCCGGAGGGGGAGAGCCGGCCGGCGCCGCGGAGTCCGCTGGTGATTCTGCCTGCTTCGAGCGTGCGGCGCTCGCTACGGGAGCGCACATGAAATGCCCGATCTGCCAAAAGAACGTGGAACCCGGCGGCGACTGGGTTCCGTTTTGCAGCGACCGCTGCCGCCTGATCGACCTGGGCAACTGGGCCAGCGAGAAGTACCGCATCCCGGCGCCGCTGGAGCCGAGCGCCGCGGACCAGGGGGAACCCGAGCAGCATGAGCAGCCAGAGCGCGGCCAAGGCCAGTAAGACCGACACGCTGCTGGCGACTCCGCTCGCCACGTGGTTCGGCTGCGGCTATGCGCCGCTGGCGCCCGGCACCGCCGGCTCGGCGGGCGCGCTGGCGCTGGCAATCCTGCTGGCGTACGCCGGCTGGAAGCCGTGGCATTTCGGCGCACTCGCGCTGGCCCTGCTCCCGGCGGGCGTCTGGGCCGCGGGCCGGCTGGCACGACGCCTCCAGGAGAAGGATCCGGGAACGGTGGTGATCGACGAGGTCATCGGGCAGTGGATCGCGATCGCGGGCGCGACCGCCCTGAACTGGAAGACGTGGCTCGCGGCGTTCCTTCTGTTCCGCGCGCTGGACATCTGGAAACCCTGGCCGGCGCGGCGGCTGGAAGACCTGCCCGGCGGATACGGCATTGTGGCCGACGACGTCGCGGCCGGAATCTATGCCGCACTTGTGTTATTCGCGGCGGGATGCTTCAATTTGTATTGAATATGGGGACGCACAGGGATGCTGAGGGCAAGCCGCAAATCTCGGCGGTGATTCCGCCGGCGGCAATCGCGGGCGGCGAGTTCCAGATCCGCGGCAAGGGCTTTGCGACCAAAGCGGCCCGCCCCCGGGTGAGCTTCGGCGAGGCCGAAGCGCCGCTGGTCATCGGCTCGGACTCCTTCGTGATCGCGCGCGTGCCGGAGACGGCTTCGGTGGGCGAGCTGATCGTTCGGAACGGCCACCAGGCCAGCTCGGTGTGGACCTGCGAGATCGGCATCCAGATCGCCGACGGCGTGCATCCCGTCGCCAACCCGGCCGTGGACGCCGCCGGGAACATCTTTACGACCTTCAGCGGCCCGCGCGGGCAGAAGACGCCGGTGTCGGTCTACAAGGTGGACCTGCACTACGAACTCAAGCCGTTCCTGTCCGACATTCTGAACGCCACCGCGCTGGCCTTCGACCGGGCGGGCCTGCTGCACGTCTCCAGCCGATTCGACGGCATCGTCTACCAGGTCACCTCCAGCGGCAACATGTCGGTCTTCGCGGAGGGAATGGGTGTGGGCACGGGCCTGGCCTTCGATGAGGAAGAGAACCTCTACGTGGGCGACCGCCAGGGCACCATCTTCAAGATCAGCCCCTCGCGGCAGATTTACGTGTTCGCGACGCTGGAGCCGTCGATTGCGGCCTACCACCTGGCTTTCGGCGGCGACGGATACCTGTACGTGACCGGGCCGACCACGTCGAGCTTCGACGCGATATACCGCGTCTCGCGAAGCGGCGAGGTCGAGGTCTATTTCCGCGGGCTGGGCCGGCCGCAGGGCCTGGCCTTCGACGCCGAGGGCCGCCTCTACGTCGCCGCCTCGCTGGGCGGCTGGCGCGGCATCGTGCGGATCGGCGAAGACCGCCGGCCGGAGCTGTTTGTTTCCGGCCCGAACATCGTGGGTCTGGCCTTCACACCCGCGCAAGCGATGATCGTCGCCACCAACGGCGCGCTCTACCGCGTGGACGCCGGCGTCCGGGGCAGGCCGCTCCCCTGAGATCGAGAGCGCGATGAACGCCGAGATCGTCGCCGTCGGCTCCGAGTTGCTGACGCCGCGGCGCAGCGACACAAACTCCTTGTACCTCACCGGGCGGTTGAATGAGCTAGGCGTCGAGGTGACGACGAAGACCATCGTCGGCGACGACCGCGAGCGGCTCCGCGACACCGTGCGCCTGGCGCTCTCGCGCGCCCACATCGTGATCCTCACCGGCGGACTGGGGCCCACCGAGGACGACGTGACCCGCGACGCCGTGGCGACGGCGCTCGGACGCAACCAGCTTTTCCGGCAGGACCTCTGCGACGGTATCGAGGCGCGTTTCCGCTTGCGGGGCCGGCCCATGGCCGAGATCAACCGCCGGCAGGCGTACCTGATCGAGGGCGCCGAAGCGCTGCCCAACCCCAACGGCACGGCGCCGGGGCAATGGATCGAGGAGCAGGGCCGCGCGGTCCTGCTGCTGCCAGGCCCGCCGAACGAGCTCCAGCCGATGTTCGAGGAGCATTGCCTGCCGCGCCTGGAGCGCCTGCTTCCAAAACAGGCCATCCGGACGCGCGTCCTCCGCGTTGCGAACATGCCCGAATCCGAGGTGGATCAGAAGATCGCGCCCGTCTATACGCGCTACACGAATCCGGCGACCACGATCCTGGCCGCCGCGGGCGACATTCAGATCCACCTGCGCGCGCGGTCCGGCAGCGTTGCAGAAGCCACAAACCTTGTCGAGGCCTTGGCCGCCGAGATCGAGCCGCTACTCGGCGACCGGATCTACTCGCGCAACGGCGACCCCCTGGAGGTCGTCGTGGGCGGCCGGCTGCGCGAGCGCGGCGAGACGCTGAGCGTCGCCGAGAGCTGCACCGGCGGAATGCTGGCCGAGCGGATAACCTCCGTCGCGGGAAGCTCGGATTACTTCGTGGGCGGGTTCCTGGTCTATGGCGACCGGATGAAGACCGCGCTGCTCGGCGTGCCGGAGGCCCTGCTGCGCGAGCACACGGCGGTGAGCAAGCCGGCGGCCGAGGCGATGGCGCTGGGCGCGCGCGAGCGCACAGGCGCGGCCTGGGCCGTGTCGATCACCGGCGTGGCCGGACCCAGCGGCGGGACGGAAGCGGCGCCGGTAGGCACTGTTTTCATCGGGGTCGCAGGGCCGGATGGCTGCCGTGTTCACCACGCGCGCCACATGGGCGACCGCACGCGCGTCCGCGCGCTGGCCACCCAGACCGCGCTCGACCTGCTAAGGCGAAGGCTGGGGTAGCCCGCTCTTCTCACCATGATCGTAGCGAGGCGCGATGAGAGGGCACAAAAACCGGGGCCAGACACCACTTTTCGCGCTCCAAGGTCGCTGAAGACAACGAACTCGCACAAGCGAAAAGTGGCTGTCTGTACCCGGTTTTTGTGAGAACGCCGGCCGAGTGCAACTTGAGTAGATGCGGCCCTATCGTGCGCCGCGGCAGATTGCCGGTGAAACACCCGGGCTAGATTCCAGGCGTGAGATCAGAGAACTGGATCTTCGGCAATGGCGTCCCTCCCGAAGATCGCTCGGATCAGATCCCGGCCCGCCTCGTCTTTACGGGCCGGCTCTTTCTCGCTCACAAAGCGCCGGTAGGCAACCCTCAGGCTCTCTCGAGAGGCGGCTTCAGCCTCGACCCCGCGCTCGGCCAGGGTCACCAGCGCCCGGCTCATCGTCAGATGCCGTTCCTTGGCTACGCGGCGCACATCGGGGGCAAGCGACGCCGGAATCGTCACGCTTTGCCGGATCGCCGCCGACCTGCGGTTCCGGGATGCTGGTTTCGTTCGGTTCGGCATACTCCTTCTAGTATCCCACGTGAACCACTGTGGTGCACGCTATGTGCAAGCGTGCAGTTAACGGCAGTCTGACCAGAGGCGCTCGACCTGCTAGGGCGAAGGCTAGGGTAGCCCGCTTTTCTCACCACGATCGTAGCGAGGCGCGATGAGAGGGCTGCAGATACAAGGCGCGCGAAGGTCGGCGCCCGCAGGCGTACTTGAACAGTACGTCGAGGACGCCGGCCGAGCGCAACGCGGTAGATGCAGTCCTATCGCGCGCCGCAGCAGATTGCTGGTGAGAAATGCGGGCGAGTCAGGCCTGCGCGCCGAGGATGATCCCCTCGGCCCAGTGGAGGACCGCATCCGCCGTGGCGACCAGCCGGGTGTATTCTTGTTCGCTCACGGTCATGCGACTGGGGTACCGCATGCCGAAGGCGAATGGCGTAAGATCGCGAGCACCCCAGATCACATCCGGCACGGAGCTGACGCGCGACAGGAGAGTGAGGAGCCTGTCCAGGTCGTGCGTATAGGGGAATTCCTGACCCCGTTTGATGAGAACGCCCTTCATTGCCTTCTCGGCGGCCTGGTGGGCAT
This sequence comes from Bryobacteraceae bacterium, assembly GCA_050008815.1. Classification (GTDB taxonomy): domain Bacteria; phylum Acidobacteriota; class Terriglobia; order Bryobacterales; family Bryobacteraceae; genus JBEKLJ01. The sequence goes on along the minus strand of JBEKLW010000094.1, from coordinate 2,911 downwards.
TGAAGCAAAGCTCCTCCAGGTGAACGTCCGGCAGGGCGCTCTTGGCCAGCGCCAGATTGGTGCGGGCGCGGCTAAGCCACTCTCGCGGATCGTCCGGGCTGTACCGCTCGATCATAAATGACCTTGCCTTCGCGGAGCGCTGGGTAATACACAAGACAGTAGCTGTCTTTGTACCGCTCGATGTCTCCCGGCGTCGCCATGACGACATCCTTTGCGTAGCTGAGCCCACTCAAGGCGCGGTAGACGAGTTGGGTCATCGCAAGAAGATCGTACTCCCCGTCCTTGATTACCAGCAGGTCCAGGTCGCTGTGCGGGCCCATCGTGCCGCGAGCGGCCGAGCCGAATAGGACGATCTTCTCCGGGTCCGCCGCTTCGACGATGCGGCACACTATGTCCCGCAGATCCTCCTCCGGGATCTCGATCGCCGCCTGGCGGATCAGATCATCGCCCGTCATACCTCTATAGAACCACGAGTCAAGCCCGCTCAGAAAGTCATTCACCGCCCTCAGGGCTTTGCCGGCGGCGCGGGCGCGGGCTGGGTCGGCGCACCTTCCGGCTGGGCCGGCTGGGCCGGCGGCGGCGTCCAAGGCTTCTCGAGCCACTGGCTGACCCAATCCAGGACCGTCTCGTACCACAGCACACTGTTCTGCGGCTTCAGGATCCAGTGGCCCTCGTCCGGGAAGATGACCAGCTTGGAGGGGACCTTCTGGAGCTGAAGCGCGGTGAACAGTTGCAGGTCCTGGCCGTAAGGCACGCGAAAGTCGAGCTCCCCGCCAGTGACCAGCGTCGGCGTCCGGAAGTCCCGGGCGTACTGGCTTGGGGACCACTGGGCGTAGACTTCGGGCTTGTCCCAGGGCGGTCCGCCGAACTCCCAGAGCGGGAACCAAAGCTCCTCGGTCTCGCCGAATTCAGTGCGCAGGTCGAAGACGCCCGCATGCGAGACCAGCGCCTTGAAGCGGGTGGTGTGCCCCAGCATCCAGTCGATCATGTAGCCGCCGTAAGAGGCGCCGGCAGCGGCCATCCTGGAAGCGTCGACGTAAGGGAGCTTCTCGACGTAATCGACCACGGCGAGGATGTCCTGGTAGGGGCGGCCGCCCCAGTCCTGGTTAATGTCATCAATGAACTTCTGGCCGTAACCGGTTGATCCCGTGGGGTTTGGCATGACGACCACATACCCCGCCCCGGCTAACACCTGAGCGTTCCAACGGTAGCTCCAGGACTCTCCCCAAGCCCCTTGCGGGCCACCGTGGATCAGGAACAGAACCGGATAGCGCTGGCCTGGCTGGAAGCCGGCGGGCTTCAACAGGAAGCTGTGAACGCGCGCGCCCTCCCCACGCTCGACCCAGAACTCCTCGAGCGCCGGGAGCCGGGCGCTGGCCAGCAGGGCGTCGTTGAAGTGAGTGAGCGGCACGCTCTCGCCGCCACTCGGGGCCGCGTAGATCTCCGGGGGCCGCGATGCGGTGTGCTGGGTGAAAATGAGCGTTCTGCCGTCGGGCGTCATTTGCAGATCGTCGATGTAGGCATCGCCGGAGATGATGCTGCTGGCGCCGCCGCCGCCGGCCGGGATCATCTGGAGGTTGGCCCGTCCGCGGTCCTCGACCGTGAAGAAGAGCTTGGAGGAATCCGGCGTCCAGGCAAAGCCGGTGACCCAACGGTCGATGTTATCGGTGAGGTTGGTGACCTTGCCGGTGGCACGCTCGAGGACCATCAGACGCCAGCGGTCGCTCTCATAGCCCGGGCGCACCTGGGCCCGCCAGGCCAGGTACCGGCCGTCCGGGGAGTAGCGCGGCGAGTTGTCCGCCGCCGGATTCGAGGTGATCTTCTTGGGCTCACCGCCGTTAATCGAGACCACGTAGAGGTCCGAGTTCGTGCTGGCGGCGGGGTCGGCATCCACGTTCATGGCGAAGCAGACCTCTTGTCCGTCGGGGGAGAAAGCGTAGTCATCCGGACCTTCGAGCGAGAACGGCGGCACGTCGCTCTGGCCGGGCGTAAGGTCCCTCGGCTCGCCGCCGGCAGCCGATACCACCAGCAGGTGGCTCCGCTGTTTGGACTGCCACCGCGTCCAGTGCCGGTAGAGCAGCCCGGTGTAAATCCGGGCCCGCAACTTGGAGTTCTTCTCAGCCTCCAGCCGGCGCTGGTTGCAGGCGTTGTCGGGGCAATCGGGGAAAACCTCGCTCGTAAGCAGGAGGTTCTTGCCGTCGGGCGACCACAGGACCCCGCCGGCCTCGGTGGCGAGCGAGGTGACCTGGCGCGGGTTGGCGCCGTCCCGGGCCATTACCCACACCTGCGCGGAACCGCTCCGGTCGGAGATGAAGGCGAGCTGGCGCGAATCAGGGGACCACCGCGGGCGCTCGTTCCGGGTCCCCGCGCTGGTGAGGCGCTTGGGCTCTCCGCCCGAGACCGGCACGACATAGATGTGCGAGGGCTTCTGGTTGCCGGGCAGGTCGACGGTCTGGACGGTGAAGGCCACTAGCGTGGCATCCGGTGAGACTTGCGGGTCGGTGACGCGGGCCAGCTTCATCAATGCGTTCACGTCGAACGCATTCTGCGCGATGGCAGGCGCAGACACTGCCAGGACTAACAGTGCGAGCAGCATACAGCAGCATTGTAGCCGAGCGCGCGGCGGAACGCCGGCTCAGCCGGGCGACAGCACGTGGATCACGCGGCTTGCGAGAAGGTCGCGCGTCTTGGCGGCATAGGCGGCCATATGCGGCGAGGCGCCATGCGCCTTCAGCGCCTCGAGACTCTCCCACTTCTCGATGACGAACGTCTCTCCCTTGACGGAGGCCTTCATCGGGAAGTGGGAGTACACGATCTTCATGTGGTACTCGAACCCGCCCTGCACTCCGTCTATCATGTTCTGGATGTGGGAGGTGAAGGTCCCGACGGCCGCCTTGTCCGCGACCCTCGG
>JBEKLW010000093.1:0-9362 GCA_050008815.1 Bryobacteraceae bacterium | reverse complement strand
CCGCGGCGGGCCGGCGGACCGCCAGGTCCACGGCGACCGCGGCGCCCAGCGATTCGCCGTGCACCACCACCGGCCTGCCGCTGCTGAGCAGGTAGGCGTAACCGGCGTCCGCATCCGCGTACAAGCCGCGCTCCGAGGGGCTTCCGTCACTCCTTCCGTAGCCGCGGTAGTCGAGGATGAGCACATCCGAGCCCGCGGCCGCGATCTCGCGAAGGTGGTCCGCGCGATGCGTGAGGTTCCCGCCGTTTCCGTGCAGGAACAAGGTGGCCACCCGCGCCTCATGCGCCGCCTTCCACCAGGCGTGGATGCGGACGCCGTCGGAGGCCGTGAGCCAGACATCCCGCGCCTCCAGCCCGGCTTGCGCCTGCCAGTACCCCGCGGGGTAGCGCATCGGCCAGTAGAGTTGGCCCGCGGCATAGAGATGCAGAGCCACGTATAAGCCTGCCGCGAGCAGGACCCAAAGAGCCAGTGCGCGAAGCCTACGGGCTGACCTCATAGCGTTCAGTCTTCGCCCATTTGGACTCGCGGCGGGCGACGAAATCGTCCCAGAACGCCACCGCCACCACCGGGATCCAGAGCTGGCAGTATGTGAAGTACATCACGCAGGTCAGTAGGATGTTCAGGCTCGTGTCCTCGCCCGGCTCGCACGACAGGGCGATGATCAACTGAAGGACGAACATCAAATACGCGAACAGCCACACGGTGCTGTAAGGCCCAGGCACGCTAATGCGGATCAGCCCGGAGGCGCTGAGGATGAACAGCACGTCGGAGATGACCACCGCCAGGAAGAACAGGTAGTAGAGCGCGAGCGAGTAGAGCAGCTCCCAACCGATCCGCCGCGGCCGCGTTTTGAGGAGGCTGCCGGCGTACTTCCGGAAGATGTGGTTGGAGCCGCGCACCCAGCGCCGCCGCTGCCGGAACCAGACCTTCAGGCCCTCGGGCTCCTGCTCCCAGGTGACCGAGGCGGGCACGAGCTGGATGTAGTAGCCGGCCTGATAGACGCGGATGCTCAACTCCGCGTCTTCGGTGAGCGCGGATTCATCCCAACCTCCCAAACGCTCGACCAGGTCGCGGCGGATGACGTAGTTGGTGCCGGGCAGCGTGGTCAGCCGCATCAGCATCCAGCGCCCGGCCTGGAGGATCCACTGGAACCCGATCCCTTCGATGTTCAGAAAGCGGGTCAGCCAGGCGCGCCGGCGATTCCAGGCGCGGTAGAGCCCGAGCGCGGCGCCGAGCGTGGGGTCGGTGACCAGGTGCTCCGCCAGCGGACGCAGGGCGCCAGGCTCGGGCATGTTGTCGGCGTCGTAGATGGCCAGCACCCCGTGGGAGGCCTGCCGGAGCCCAAAGTTCAACGCACCCGACTTGCCGCGCGCCGAGATCGGCTTGGGGACCTCGCAGAGCCGCACCCGCGGATCCCGGGAGAACTCGCGGACCACCTCGGCGGTCCGGTCCGTGCTGCCGTCGTCGATGATCAGGATCTCGAGCTTGTCCGCCGGGTACTCCAGCGCCTGGAGCGCGCGGATGGTGTGGGCGATGACGCGCTCTTCGTTGTGGCAGGGCACCAGCAGGGAGATCGCCGGCAGATCGGCGTCGGCTACCTGCGGCCCTGGCGTCTTCCGGCGGCTGGTGCCCGAGAAAGAACAACAGGGACTGGTAGCCCAGCATGAACCAGATCAGCGTGACGGCGGCGACGAAGAGGCCGTCGATGAAAACGTTGGAAACCATGTCAGGCGCGCCGGCGGATGAGGCGCCGGAGTCGGACTTCAAAGTAGATCAGAACCATCAGCACCGTGGCAAGTGTACCAAAGGCGTTGATGGCCGAGGCCGACGCCCAGCCCCACAAGCTCACGGCCACGCCTGCCTTGGTGTTCGTGGTGAGGGCGACCCAGTGATCACCGGGGGGGAGGGTCATCGTCCAACCGCTGCCAGCCGGTTCCGCGGGCGTCGGGGTCAGGCGGCCGTCGATGCGCACCTCGCGGGGCCACTGGTTGACGAGGACCACCGCGCGGCCGGGGCTCCAGTACCGGAAGACCAGGCCGGTGGGGAGCACGCGGGCATCCAGCAGGTCGCCGCTCAGGCTCAGCAGACGCGCCGGGAGCGTGCCCGGGTCCAGAAAGTGATGCCAGGGCCGGTCGATCGAGATCCAGTGCCGCCCGGGCGGCGCCAGCACGCCGTCGATGGAGACCGCGGGCCAGAGCCGGCCGTCCAGATAATAGTCGCGGTCCTCGGACGGGGTGAGCATCACCGGCACCCTGCTGTTGACCTTCCATTCACGCGTGCCCGGGCTCAGCTCCGCGTCGCGGGTCAGGGCCATGCGCAGGAGAGCCCAGTCCTGGGGGGGCACGGTGTGCTCGGCGTAAATGGCCACGCGGCCGCTGGCCGAGGCGGCGGCGACGACGGTGCGCGCCAGTTCCACGCCGGTGGCGGTGAATGAGGGCAGGAACGTGCTTCCAATATCGCGGTCCGCCACCACGTTGACGTCGAACATCAGGCGCCGCGGGTCCTTTACCAGCTTCAGGTAGGTCTGCGCGAAGCGCCGGTAGCGGTCCGGCGGCTGCATCCAGTACTCGGCCGGGTCTTCCACCTGGAGCGTGAAGTTGAACTCCTTCATCAGTCCGATGATGCGTCTGGAATCGACCCCCAGCGCCGGGCGGACGTAGCGGCTGTGCAGGCTGTCCATCGCGGTGACGACGACCTCCCAGTTCCTGGCGCGGCGGATCGGCTCCAGCTCGCCGAGCACGCGGCGGTGCCACTCCGTGACGAGGTTCTCGCGATAGCGCAGGAACTTCTGGAGCGCGCCGGGATTGCTCCGGTGGTAATAGGGGGAGCCGGGCTGGAACAGCAGCTCCGGGTCGAAGCCGCCGCGCCTGCGAAAGTCCGCGCGCACCTCGGCGTTCATGGGGACGAAGTGCTCGGGCTTGAGGTAGTCCTTGAAGTCCGCGTCGTAGTTCAGCTCGCTGATGTTGACGCCATCCCACTCGGTGGAGGCGAGCTGCGCCTTCATCCAGTCCATGGCCGCGCGGTAGCAGGCCGGATTCTGGAAATTCATCAAGGGGCGCCAGCCCACGCGGCCGTCGGCGCCGCTGGCCGCCCTCTCGCGCCACTCCGGGTGGTCCTCCCACATCTTCGGCGTGACCGCGGGGAAGATGAACCAGGCATAGACGGAGACGCCATTGCGATGGCAGGCGCGCACGAACTCGTCGTAGTTGAACGAGTACCGCGCGTAGGAAATCCAGGCCGCGGCGTAGATGATGCGGATGCCGGAGCGCCGCCAGTGCGCCGCCAGCCGGTTGTAGTCCGCGCCGGGCCGGTAACTGGGATCGAAGTACGCCTCCAACCGCGGCGATCGGAGCGAAGTGTTCGCCCCGAAAGCCTCGGTCAAGTACCTGGGGAAGTACGGATAGTGGCTGGTGCCGTCGCTGGTGTGCGGATCCAGGAGCGCCGCCAAATACACGTACTGGCCCGAGCCGTAATTGCCGGACAGCGCCAGTGTCTGGCCGCTCTCGGGTTCGGTCATCAGCTCGCGGACGCCCTCGGGCGCCGTGAAGCGCTCGATCTTGTCTTCCGGCCGCCAGCGCAGCGACATCTCCGGGTAAACCTGGTCGCTGACCGTGGACGCGGTGACGTACCGGCCCTCCCAGTGGAAGCCGAGCTTGTCGAGCCAGTTCAACCGCCCCTCCAGGACCACCCGTCCGCCCGAGGACAGGTACCGCAGCAGCTCCTCGACCTGGCGCGGGGCCAGCCGCGCGCCACAGGCCTGCGGCAGGAAGACAATGGTCGTGGCATCCGCGGGCGCCCGGGTGAAGTCGGCCACCTTAACCACGCGCACCTCGTAGCCGAAGGTGTCGAGCACGGCGCGGTAGCTTTCCAGGTCCCGCGTGTCCGGCGGCGGCGTCTTGTCCAGCCACAGCAGCCAGGCCTTCCTGGCCGAGACGAACGCGTGGCCCGCCGGCGCCCGCTCGGAGGCGAAAAGCTGGCTCCACCACTGCTGGATCCGGGCGCTGAACGTGGGCTCGACCCGCTCCATGGGCTTGTCCCGGATGCAATCCAGCGCCGCCCAGCCGCCCTGGGGCACGCTGACCGCGACATCGACCGGCCCGCTCTGGCGCGTTTCCGACAGGCGCGTCTCCTCCAGGTTTCCGCTCCGGTCATAGAGCCGCAGGCGCCAGAACTCGCCCTGCGGCGCCAGGTGCGCTTCCCCGGAGGCGGTCCGCACCACGTAGTGGCCCTGGTAGTTCACTTCGCTCGGGAACTCGCGGATCGAGATGAACCGGTAGCCCATGCCGCGGAGGCTGCGGATGATCTCATCCAGCATCTCGGCCTTCATGAAGGAGTGGAAGTAGAACGAGGCGATGCCGTCGCGTACCACCCGCAATCTGCGCGCGGCGTCAATCACCGGCTCCGCCGACGGCTTCTCCTGCGGCACGTAGCCCAGGTTCTCGGGCACGATGAACCGTCCCCAAATGTCCACCACCGGGTAGGGGAAGTACTGCAGCGAGTTCAGGGTGGGCGTGGACATCGTCCGGTCGTAGAAGAGCGTGAAGACGCGCCGCATGGTGCGGTAGTCGATCGCGGAGGCGCCATAGTGCGGCGTCTCGAACGCCACCGGGTAGATGCCGGTGGCGAAACACTCCGACAGCCCCAGTTCCAGGCGGTGCATGACGAACTCCGCCGAATCGCCGGAGACCGGGCGGTCGGCGGAGTCGTCCCAGAACTCGTAGTCGTCGCCGCTCTGCGTGCGGTACTGGTGCGTCACGCCGTGCATTATCGGCGTGCCGCCGCGCGAGATCATGTAGTGCAACGAATCGGTGAACGAGCGGCGGTCCGTCAGCCTCACCTCCAGCTCCCGCGCCGGATTCCGGAAAACCGGAATGAGCGCGATCTGGAAAGGGACGTTCTCGCCTGCCAGCAGGTCCGAGACGCGCTTCAAGTCCACCGGATCATCATCGATGCTCACGTCCTCGATGCGCACCAGCGCGCGCTGATCCGCCGGGTGCTGGATCTCGAGAATATCGTGCAGCAGGTCGCAAAAAGCCAGGTAATGGCTGGTCTCCTCGACGTAGGCAAACGGGCTGTCGGCGAAGTACCAGAAGCGGCCGCGGTGCAGGGCGTAAGGATGCGAAGCCTGGTCCGTGGTCAGCGCCGTGGCTACCACCTCGACCGACCTGGACTCGACCGCGACGAAGTTCAGGTCCGGCTCGCGCTTGTCCAGCAACGTGTTCTTGTACATGACCCGCGTGGCGCCCGCGGTGCGGTTGTAGTCGATGTACCGGAAGCCGTATTGCTGGCGCGCGCGGGGCAGGCTCAGCAGATGCTCGACGTGCTGGCCCAGCCAGCAGAACGGCCCGCCGTAGGCCCGGACATCCTCGACAAAGACCTTCGGGAGCTCTGTACCTTGGTAGACTCCGACGAAGAACGCCGCCCGATAGCGCTGGAGCTGCCCCGGCTGGTACTTCGTCATGGGGATGACTTCGCCGCTCAAGCCGAAGTGGCCGAGGAGGTTCTCGATGAACAGCGCGTGGATGTACCCCTTGGCCTGGGTTCCCGTGGGCCCGTCGTAGAGGATGGCGACGTCCCGCGGCGTGCCCGGCTTGGTCTGTGCGGGCAGGCCGGCGGCGAGCGCCGTGAGCAGAATGGCGAGTCGGGCCGCCCTGCGCGCTGACGTGCCAACCCGGGGAGACCTCTGGCGCGGGAAAGTACTCATTCGAAACCTAAGTACTCAAAAGACAGTAGCATTCCGGAGGCCAAACGGGCAACTGGGAGCGGGCTAATCCGGATGTTTCACCACGATTGCAGCGGGGCGCGATGAGAGGACTCGAGACACAGGTGCGCCACGGTCGGCGCCCGGAGGTCCTTGCAATAACCGGGGCCAGACACCACTTTTCGCGCTCCGAGCTCGCTGAAGACAATGGACTCTCGCAAGCGAAAAGTGGCTGTCTGTACCCGGTTATTGCGACCGCCCACCCGCGCCACGGGCGGCTATCGCGCGCCGCAGCAGACTGCTGGTGAGACATCCGGGCTAGGGCCGACTGCCGATGGCTGCCGGCTACGCGGGCGACGCGTGGCCGCCCTGGGCGCGCTCCAGGTTCCCGCCGATGGCTTCCCAGCTCAGGTTCTTGAAGAACGCGTCGATGTAGGCGGCGCGGGCCGTGCCGTAATCCAGGTAGTAGGCGTGCTCGTAGACGTCCAGGGCCAGGATCGGCGTCGCGTTCCAGACCGGGAAGGTATTCTGAGCGTCGCCGGCGTAGTTGAACAGGTAGCCCCAGTCCCGGTCCCAGGCCGTGAAGGCCCAGCCGCGCGAGGCCATGCCGGTGGCCTTCAGGTCCGCCAGCCACTTCTCGACCGAGCCGAAGTCCTTCTCGATCTGCCGCTTGATCTCGACCGGCGGCTCGCCGCCCTTGCCGCCCAGGTGGCCGAAGTAGATCTCGTGGTGCTTGACGCCGCCGATGGCAAACGACAGGTCCACCTTGAGCGAGCGGAAGTCGCTGAAGACCTGGTTGGCCGGGCCGCGGTCCACGGCCTCGAGCTTGCCCATGATCTCGTTGTATTTGTTTACGTAGCCCTGATAGAGCTTGTAGTGCTCGGTCATGGTGCGGGCGGAAATGCCGTCCAGGTCCCGCATGATCGAGTCGAACTTCCTAGCTTCGAGTTTGTGTGCCATCTTGTCTGGTTTCCCCACTCAATAGATGAAATCGCGGCCCAAAGGGTGCAGAGCCGATCAAGATCGTCCCGCGGACCTCTCCAAGGCATCCGCCAGGCGGAACATGCCCGCCTCGTTGAAATGGTTCGTCAGGATCTGCAGCCCCACCGGCAGGCCGGCCGCCGTGTTGCCGCAGGGCACGCTCATGCACGGTATGCCGGCTAGCGAGCCCGTGATGGTGTAGATGTCCGAAAGGTACATCTCCAGCGGGTCGTCGAGCTTCTCTCCCAGTTTGAACGCCGGGAAGGGCGAGACCGGCGTGAGGATAACGTCCACCTGCTTGAATGCCTCGGAGAAGTCGCGGGCGATGAGGTTGCGGACCCGCTGGGCCTTCAAATAGTAGGCGTCGTAGTAGCCCGCGCTGAGGACGTAGGTGCCGAGCATGATGCGGCGCTTGCACTCGGCGCCGAAGCCCTCGCCCCGCGTGTTGCGGTACATGTCGCTGAGGGTCGCGGAGGCGGGCGAACGGTAGGTGTAGCGCACGCCGTCGTAGCGGGCCAGGTTGGAGCTGGCCTCGGCCGTGCAGATGATGTAGTACGCTCCGATGGCGTACTCGGTGTGAGGAAGGCTGATCTCCCGCACCTCGCAGCCGAGCTGCTTGAGCCTCTCGACGCCGGCCAGGATGAGGTCGCCGGTCTCGCTGGCTAGGCCCCGGAAGTACTCCTTCGGAAGCCCGATCCTGGCGCCGCGAACGTTTCCGTCGAGCAGGGCGGTGTAGTCGGGTACGGGTGCGAAGGCCGAGGTGGCGTCGCTGGCGTCGCGGCCTGCGATCACCCCGAGCAGCAGCGCCGCGTCGTGGACGTTGCGCGCCAAGGGGCCGATGTGGTCGAGCGAGCTGGCGAAGGCGATCAGGCCGTAGCGGGAGACCCGGCCGTAGGTGGGCGTCACGCCGACCACGCCGCAGAAGGAGGCTGGTTGGCGGATCGAGCCGCCGGTATCGGAGCCTAGCGCCACGACCGCCGTTCCCTGGGCCACGCTGGCGCCGGAGCCGCCGCTGGAGCCTCCGGGCACGCGGTCCAGGGCCACCGGGTTGCGCACCGGACCGAAGGCTGAGTTCTCGGTCGAGGAGCCCATGGCGAACTCGTCGCAGTTGGTCTTGCCGAGGATGACGCCGCCAGCCTGCTCCAGGCGAATCACCGCGGTGGCGTCGTAGGGCGCGATGTAGTTCGCCAGCAGCTTCGAGCCGGCGGTGGTGCGCACGCCCTGGGTGAGGATGACGTCCTTCACCGCGACGGGGACGCCGGCCAAGGGGCCAAGGTCCTCTCCTCGGGCCAGCTTCTCATCCACCCTCCGCGCCGCGGCCAGCGCGCGCTCGGGGCAGAAGTGCAGGTAGGCGTTCGTCTTGGGATTCTCGGCCTCGGCGAAGCGCAGGGCTTCCCGCGCCAGCTCGACGGCGCTGAAGCGGCCGGCGGCCAGGCCCTCTTTGACCTGCCGGATGGTCAGACTGCGGATATCGGCGCCCGCGCTCACCGTTCGATCACCTTGGGGACCTTGAAGAACTCCGCGCTGGCCGAGGGCGCGCTGGCGAGCGCCACCTGGCTGCCGAGCCCGGGCCGCTCGACGTCCTCGCGCAGCGTGGCGGTCTCCTCGGCCTCATAGAGGACCTGCGCCATGGGCTCGACGCTGGTCGTGTCCAGCTCGTTGAGCTTCTCCATGTGGGTGAGCACTTCGCCAAGCTCCCCGGCCATGCGGGCCACCTCTTCGTCGGTCAGCCGCAGGTTGGCCAGGTCGGCGACATGCCGGACCTGCTCTTCGGTCAGCTTCACGTTTCCTCCGTCAGGCCAGCGACCGGGAGCGCGACGCTCTGTAAAGCCGCCGCAGGACGGGATCCTCGATGCCGTCGGCCTCGTCCTTCCGGGCGCGGGCGCCGGCGGCCCGCTGGGGCTCGATGCGCGGCAGGCCTTCGCGGAAGCGGAGGGCGCGAACCGTCTCGTGGCCGGCGATCTCCTGCAAGCGGGGCAGGATCTGGGCCCGCATGGTCTCGAGCTGAGGCAGCCAGACCGGGTCGGTGACCTCGACGAGGAGGCAGCCGTTCGAGAAACCGACCGCGCGGGTGCGCGCCGCTATGCGCTTGCCGACGGCCGGCGCCCAGGCTGCGCGCGCCATGGCCTCCGGCTCGGGGCATCCTCCGGGAACGCTGAGCTTGCGCAGGACTCTGCCGGCCCTCTCCATGGATTGCACGGCTATTGTAGCACCGGCGCAGGCTCCGACAATCCCAGCCAGCCGCCCGCAATCCGTCCGTAAGCCGGCGCGGCGATTTTCGTAGCGCGCGCTCTTGAGCGTGCCGCGTCGCCACTCCTGGCGACGCACGGCGAGTGCGGGGACACGCCCGGGCAGCGTTCCGCTAGACGTCGGCTGTCCGGCCACGGATGCCGAACGACGGCAAAGCCGACGCAGCAAACTGTCCGATGGCGGATGCCAAACGACGGCAAAGCTCGCGCCACAAAGTGGAAGCCGCGCCGGCTTACGGACGGATTACGATCGCACACCCCGGCCCGGGGGGACTGCTGTTCGGCCCCCGTCCTGTGCTAGACTAACCGCTGTCGAAGGGTCTTAGCGCTTAGAAGGTGAGGTTGTCCCTGGGGGGCGGAGTGCGCCCCTGCCGCTTCCGCGGACCGGTGAGAGGGAAAGAGCATGTCAGTCCAGGTTCTTCTGCACGGCA
>JBEKLW010000092.1:0-7767 GCA_050008815.1 Bryobacteraceae bacterium | reverse complement strand
TGCCCCCGGCGCGCTTCGGCAAGCGGATCGAGGACTACGGCCGGCTCGGCTTCGGCCAGCCGGTCCGCACCGGCAAGCGCTTGTGGCAGGGCGCGATTCTCAAGGTAGATCACTTCGGGAACCTGATCACGAACTTCCACATCGCTGAGTTCCCCCTGCTTGAGACGCGGCCGTTCCAGTTCAACGTGGGCCAGGTGGCGATGAGCGAGCTGGCGCGGACGTTTGCCGGCGGCGCGGCGGGCGAGCCGGCGCTCATCGTGGGCAGCTCGGGCTACCTCGAGGTGGCGGTCAATCAGGGCTCGGCGGCCGAGCGGCTCGGCGTGGCCGCCGGCGCGCCGGTGGATCTGACCATCTGGTAACAGAGGGCGCAACGGGCTCGGGGAAGCTGTTGAATCTGCTACGATTGCTTACAACCGTCCAGGAAAGCGCCAGGAAAGCGCGCACATGATTGCGCCCGCGCACCAGGTCACCTCACGAGCCGGCGAGTTCCGCGAGCAGCTCGGCCAGCGTGTGCTGGTGGCCGATGGCGCGATGGGCACCATGCTCTATTCCAAGGGCGTGTTCATCAACCGCTGCTACGACGAGCTGAACCTCTCCGCTCCCGCCCTGGTCAAGGAGATCCACGAGGACTACGTCACGGCCGGCGCGGAGATCCTGGAGACGAACACCTTCGGCGCCAATCGCCTGCGGCTGGCCGCCTACGGCGTCTCCGACAAGCTGGAGGCGATCATCCAGGCGGGGGTGCGGCTGGCCCGCGAGGCGGGGCAGGACCAGGCGTTTGTGGCCGGCTCGGTGGGGCCGCTGGGCGTGCGCATCGAGCCGCTGGGGCCGACCTCCTTCGCCGAGGCCCGGGCCGCGTTTCGCGAGCAGATGAAGGCGCTGGTCGCCTCCGGCGTCGACCTGCTGATTCTGGAGACCTTCGCGGATCTCGACGAGCTGCGCGAGGCGGTCCTGGCGGCGCGGGAGGCCGCGGGCGACGGCATCGTGGTCGTCGGCCAGGTGACCATAGACGATTTCGGCAACATGCCGGACGGCACCGACACGGCCACGTTCACGCGCCAACTGGATGAGTGGCCGGTGGACGTGATCGGGTTGAACTGTTCGGTGGGGCCGAAGGTGATGCTGGAGACCATCGAGAAGATGGTGCGGTATTCGCGCAAGCCGGTGAGCGCGATGCCCAACGCCGGTCACCCGGCCACGGTCGAGGGGCGGAAGATCTACCTGTGCTCGCCCGAGTACATGGCGCAGTACGCGCGGCGGTTCATCTGGAGCGGTGTGCGGATCGTGGGCGGCTGCTGCGGCACCACCCCGGAGCACATCCGGATGATTCGCGCCGAGGCGCGCTCGCTCCAGCCAGGCCAGCGCAAGCTGACGGTGACGGTGGAGGAGCCGGCAGCCAAGCAGCAGGCGCTGCCGAAGCTGCCGCTAGCCGGCAAGTCCGGACTGGGGGCGAAGCTGGCGGCGGGGCGCCTGGTGGCGTTCGTCGAGATTCTACCGCCGCGCGGGGTGGATGCCTCCCGGGAGATCGAGGGGGCCCGGCTCTGCGCGGCCGCCGGCATCGACTGCATCAACGTGCCCGACGGCCCGCGCGCCAGCGCCCGCATGAGCGCGCAGGTGACCGCGATGCTCATCCAGCAGCAGGCCGGCATCGAGGCAGTGCTGCACTTCTGCTGTCGCGACCGCAACATCCTGGGCATCCAGTCCGAGCTGCTGGGGGCGCAGGCGGCGGGGATCCGCAACCTGATGTGCATCACCGGCGATCCGCCGCGCATGGGCGCCTATCCGGCGGCCACCGCGGTCTTCGACGTGGATTCGATCGGCTTGGCGAACATCGTCAACAACCTGAACCACGGCCTGGACCTCGGCGGGAACCCGATCGGCTCGCAGACCAGCTTCGTGCTGGGCGTGGGGGCCAACCCCGGGGCGGTGAATCTGGACGATGAAATCCGCCGGTTTGAATGGAAAGTGCAGGCCGGCGCCGAGTACGTGGTGACCCAGCCGGTGTTCGATTTGCGCCTGCTGGAGCGGTTCGCGCGCCGCATTGAGCACGTCCGGATCCCGCTGCTGGCGGGCATCTGGCCGCTGACCAGCTACCGCAACGCCGAGTTCATGGTGAACGAGCTGCGCGTGCCGGTGCCGGAGGAGTATTTGGAGCGCATGCGGCGCGCCGACAACGCGGACCGCGCCCGGCAGGAGGGGGTGGCGATCGCGCAGGACATGGTCCAGCGGGTGCGAGGGCTGGTCCAGGGGGTGCAGTTGGGGGCGCCGTTCGGGCGGTACCAGATGGCCATCGAGGTTGCGCAGGCCATCGGTTCACGGCAGGAGCCGGGCCGCCCGGTTGACATGCCGTAATAAACTACTGTTGAGCCGATGGCCACGGACCTGATCGTGATTGACGCTGAGCGGCCCGCCGCGGAGGCGCTGGACCGCGCGGCCGCCGCCATCCGGCGGGGCGCCGTGGTGGCCATCCCCACCGACGCGCTCTACGTGCTCGTCGCCGACCCCTTCAACCTGCACGCCGTGGGCAAGGTGTTCTTGGCCAAGGGACGGGAGCCGCACCGCTCGCTGCCCCTGCTGGTCAGCGACTTCCTGATGGCCGAAGACCTCGCCAAGTCCCCGCCGGCGTGCTTCTACGTGCTGGCGCGGCGCTTCTGGCCCGGGCCCCTGACGATCATCGTTCCGGCCTCGGCGAAGGTGCCCTTGCGGGTCACGGGCAATACCGGGCGGGTGGCCATCAGGCAATCGCGGTCGCAGGTGGCTAGCGGCTTGCTCGAACGGTTGAGCCAGCCGCTGGTGGCCACCAGCGCGAACATCTCGGGCCAGCCGACCTGCCGGAGCGGCATCGAGGTGTTCGGGGTGATGGACGGCCGGGTGGCCCTGGTGCTGGATGGCGGCCCGCGCACCGGCGAGGGCAGTACGACTATTTACGTCACCGAGTCTGGCTGGAAGGTGATCCGCGAGGGCGCCGTCCCGGTGAAGGACATCGCGGAGTGCCTGGGGTAGAAGCGCCGGACTCGGGAATCTTGCTATTATCGACACTGGAGCGTGTTCGTTAAGCCGTTGGCCGGCCTCCAATAATTTGATCCAACACTCAAATATTGGGGGTCCGACTCGAAACTGGCGCCCGTGAGCAGGCTCCCGCCGTTGGAGTGGGAGAAGCCTAAAGGCGCCCGGGGGACACCCGCCCCGTGTACAAGACAGGGGTCAATGACGGGGTCCGGCTCACGCTTGCGGGGCGCTCCATTTCTCCCCAATCCGCAATGCCGCCCAGGACCGCATGAACCTTCTTTTCGTCGGGGATATTGTCGCTTCCCCGGGACGCCGCATCATCGCCGAGCGTCTATCCGAGATCATCTCCGCCGAGCGCATCGACCTGGCGGTGGCCAACGCCGAGAACGCGGCGGGCGGCTTCGGGATCACGCCCCTGGTGGCCGAGGAGCTCTTCACCCTGGGGTTGGACGTGCTCACCAGCGGCAACCACATCTGGGACAAGCGCGAGATCCTGGACTACCTGGACCGCCAGCCGCGCCTGCTCCGGCCGGCCAATTACCCGGGCGCCATCCCCGGCTGCGGCGTGCACGTCGGGCGCGCCCGGAACGGGACCGAGGTGGCCGTGATCAACCTCCAGGGCCGGACGCACATGCTGCCCATCGACGACCCGTTCCGCAAGGCCGACGAGATTCTGAGCGCGCTGGACCCGGCGGTCAAGGTGCGCATCGTGGATTTCCACGCCGAGATCACCAGCGAGAAAGTCGCCATGGGCTGGTATCTGGACGGGCGCGTGTCGGCCGTGCTCGGCACCCACACCCATGTCCCCACCGCCGACACCCGCATCCTGCCGAAGGGCACGGCCTACCAGACCGACGTGGGCATGACCGGGCCGTACGATTCCATCATCGGCATCGAGAAGGAGACCGTGCTGCGCCGCTTCCTGACCGGCATCCCCGTCCGCATGGAGGCGGCGCGGGGTAAGGTAGAATTGCATGCTGTGATCGTGGCGGTGGACGAGGCCACGGGCAGCGCCGTCTCGATCCGGCGCCACGCCGTGGCTCGAGAGGGATAGGGAACGATGTCGCCGGGGCTGGTTCCTCTGGTCGTCGAGCTGTGCACCACCCTGCTGTTCTGCGGGGTGCTGATCTACCTGCGGAAATCGCTCACGCCCACGGGCCTGGCGTTCTGGATCTTTCTGTGGCTGGCGCGCGGCGCCGCGTCGCTGTTCGCGCTGCAGTACATGGCGGGCACCGAGCGGTTGATGTTCGTCCTCTATGCGCCGCTCCAGATCGCCTTCTCGATCGCGCTGGTGGTCATCGCCGTCCGGCTGGAGAGCCAGAAGGGGCAGCTCCGGGACATGGGGAAGGAGCTGACGCAACTGCGCAAGGAGGCTGCCGCGCGGTTCGATTTCGATACGCTGACCGGCTTGCGGAACCGCGCGGCGCTGGAACGCTGGATGGAGGAGCAGGCGGATTTCCCGGGGCTGATCGTGGTCTGCGACCTGGACGATTTCAAGCTGCTCAACGACCAGTACGGCCACGTGGCCGGCGACGAGATCCTGCACGGATTCGGCAAGCTGATCCGGAAGTCGATCCGCGAGGAGGACCTGGCGTTTCGCTGGGGTGGTGACGAGTTCGTGATCTTCTTCAGCACCCCGGACGTGGACCTGGTCGGGGCGCGCTTGCAGGGGATCGAGCAGCACTTGCTGGGCTTCCACATCCGCCATCACGGCACCATCCCGGTGCACTTCAGTTGGGGCGTGACGACCGCCTCCGGCCGGCCGCTGCGGGAGAGCCTGGCGGAGGCCGACCGGATGATGTACGAGGTCAAGCGCAGCCGGCGGATGGCGCAGTCCTCCCAAGAGACCCCGGCGGGCGCATAGCCCGGCTTCCTCCCTGCCATCCACTTGCGTGCCGGCGCCGTGCGCGGCGTGCGGCGCGGGCCTCACGCCCCCGTCCCGTGCCCCGGTGGCATAATGACTTCGGAGGAATCGCGCCTATGGACGCGGACACATCCGCCGGCTCGCTCGACCTCGAACAGGAGCTGAATCCGTGGCTGGCACAGGAAGCCAGATTCGACGAGGCGGCCGACCGGCTGGGCCTCGACGACGGCCTGACGAAGGTGCTTCGCACGCCTTCCAAGGAAATCATCGTGCACATCCCGGTGCGGCTCGACGACGGGCGGCTGGAGGTGTTCACGGGCTACCGGGTGCAGCACTCCATCGCGCGCGGCCCCGCCAAGGGCGGCGTGCGCTTCGCCCCGGACGTGACCCTGGACGAGGTCCGGGCGCTGGCCGCCTGGATGACCTGGAAATGCGCGGTGGTGAACATCCCCTTCGGCGGCGCCAAGGGCGGAGTTATCTGCGACCCGCGGCTGCTCTCCGACTTCGAGCTGGAGCGGATCACGCGCCGGTACACGGCCGAGATTCTGCCGGTCATCGGTCCGGAGCGCGACGTGCCGGCGCCGGACGTGAACACCAACGAACAGACCATGGCCTGGATCATGGACACCTACTCGATGCACGTCGGCCATACGGCCACGGCCGTGGTCACCGGCAAGCCCCTCGATCTGGGCGGCTCGCGGGGCCGGCTCGAAGCCACGGGGCGGGGATGCATGCTGGTGGCGCTCCAGGCGCTGAAGCGGTTCGGAATCCGGCCCGAGGACGCTCGGGTGGTGATCCAGGGCTTCGGCAATGTCGGCGGCATGGCCGCCAGGCTGATGGCGCAGGCCGGCTTCAGGGTCGTCTCGATCCTCGAGATCGATGGGGCGGTGCACAATCCCAACGGCCTGGACATCCTGGGCCTGATGGCGCACCGCAAGGAGACCGGCTCGATCACCGGGTTCCCCCAGGCCGAGGATATCGATCCGGCCGAGGCCATGTTCCTGGACTGCGACGTGCTGCTGCCGGCGGCCAAGGAGAACGTCATCACCTCGCAGAACGCGGCGCGCGTTCGTGCCAGGATCCTCTGCGAGGGGGCCAACGGTCCGAGCACGCCGGTGGCGGACCAGATCCTGGCGGCCAACGGCGTCTTCGTCATCCCCGACATCCTGGCCAACGCCGGCGGCGTCACGGTGTCCTATTTCGAATGGGTGCAGGACCGGCAGGGCTTCTTCTGGAACGAGGAGCTGGTCAACCAGCGGCTCGAGGAAATCATGGTGGAGAATTTCGGCCGCGTGGTGGACTATGCCGGCAAGCACGGGGTGAACAACCGCATCGCCGCCTACATGCTGGCGCTCGACCGCGTGGCCTTCGCCATCAAGCTGCGGGGGATCTACGCGTGAGCGCACTGCCGCGGCGGCGTGATGGGACGGTGAGCCTCCGATGAGCTCGCCAGCCTCCACGCCGCTGATGCGGCAGTATCACGCCATCAAGCAGCAGGTTCCGGGAACGCTGCTGATGTTCCGGCTGGGGGACTTCTACGAGCTGTTCTACGAGGACGCGGTCACGGCGGCGCGGGAACTCGAGATCACGCTGACCTCCCGGAACAAGGAGCAGGGGCAAGCCATCCCCATGTGCGGCGTGCCCTACCACGCGGCGGAATCCTACATTGGGAGGCTGGTCCAGCGGGGCTACCGGGTGGCGATCTGCGACCAGATGGAAGACCCGCGCTTCGCCAAGCAGCTCGTCAAGCGCGAGCTCACCCGGATCGCAACTCCGGGCACGGCCACCGAGGCGGGCCTCCTCCGCCCGCGCGAGAACAACTACCTGGCGGCGCTAGTGGCCGGGGGCGCCCGCGCGGGCCTGGCCTGGGCGGACGTCTCGACCGGGGAATTCCGGGCCACCGAGCTGGAGGCCCAGGAGGCCGCCGCGACCCTGGAGCAGCTCGGCGCGCGCGAGGTGCTTTGCCCCAGTGGCGCGCCGCTGGCCGGCGAGGGCTGGCTGCGCACCGAGCTGGACGGCTGGATCTTCGGTTACGACCACGCCGAGCGCAGCCTGCGGGAGCACTACCGGCTGCTCACGCTGGACGGCTGCGGCCTGGCCGGGCGGCGCCTGGCCATCGGCGCGGCCGGCGCCATCCTGCACTACCTGAAGGACACCCAGAAGGCCGCGCTCGATCACCTGGACCGGCCGTCGTACTTCGACCGCGCCGGGTCGATGATTCTGGACGCGGTCACGGCGCGCAACCTGGAGTTGCTGGAGCCGATCTTCGCCGCGGATCTCGGCGCCGCCCGGGAGGCGACGCTGGTCGGCGTCATCGACCGCACCCTGACCGGCATGGGCGGGCGGCTGCTGCGCGCGCGCATGCTGCGGCCGTCGCTCGACCGCGGCGAGATCGAGGCGCGGCTGGATGCCGTGGAGGATTTCTGCCGCGCGGCGATTCTGAGGGCCGAGGTCCGCAAGACGCTGGCGGAGGTGCTCGATCTGGAGCGGCTGCTGGCCAAGATCACGCTCGGTACGGCGGGGCCGCGCGAGGTGCTGGCGCTCGGCCGTTCGCTGGGGAAGACGCCCCGGCTCAAACAGCTTGTTCTCACCGCGGAGACGCCCGGCACGGGCCAGCGCCGAACGCAGACGATCGCGGAGAACCTCGACGAGGTTGCGGAGGTCCGGGAGCGCATTCTCAGTACGATCGCGGACGATCCGCCGGCGAGCCTGGCCGACGGGGGCACGATTCGCGACGGATGCCACGCCGAGCTGGACGAGTTGCGCGACCTGAGCCGGAACAGCCGGCAGCACATCGCGCGGATCGAGGCGCGGGAGCGGGAGCGCACGGGCATCTCTTCGCTCAAGGTCCGCTTCAACAACGTCTTCGGCTTCTACATCGAGATCTCCAAGCC
>JBEKLW010000091.1:0-7786 GCA_050008815.1 Bryobacteraceae bacterium | reverse complement strand
AGTTGCGGCCGCTGGAGATGCCGCTGCGGGTGCTCGCGGCGCAGGTGGTGCTGCCTGAGCCGGCGATCGGCGTGCTGGTTAAGGAAGCTCCCGCGGCCATGCCGGCGGTCGAGAAATGGGCAATTCTGTCGCCGCGAGTTGTCGCCGCCCTAGCAGCGCGGCGCGTAGCGCCGTTCGGCGAATTCGCGCCGTCGGCCGCATGGCTGCCGCGGTTCGGTCTCGCCACCGGCGCCGTTTCGGGCCTGCCGGGGACCGGCCTGGAGTTCCTCGGATACCCGGCCGCGGTCAGGTCCTGGCATCCCAGGCTGCTAAGTCCAGCCCTTGATTTCACCCTGCGGCCGGGCGTGGAAGTATTGCTGCCGGGCTTGATGGTTGGCACGGGCGTGCAGGGAGTGGCATCCGCGGCGTCCTGGATGGGATGGGCGATGTTGCCCCTCCGGCCGCCCGCCGCCGCCAGCGCGCCGGCCTTCGAGGCGCCGCTGCCAATGGCCGCGTTTTGGTACCCCCGCGCGCCAGAGGCAGCCGTGCCCTCGCGGAGTCTGGCGCGGCCGGGATTCGAGCTCTCCCCGGCCTCGCGGCCGGTGCGCAGTACGACGGCCGCCCCGTTGGCGCTGGGCGCGCAACAGCGCGTTGCCGGCGAGCTGGCCGAACTGCCGCCGCGCCTGCCGGTGCAGCGTCGGGAGCGGCAACTCATCGCGCCGAAGCCGATGCCCCCGCAAGCGGCGCGCATCCTGGCTCGGAGGTCCGCGCCGCAGATGGCGATGCCGGTGGCTTTCCCCATCCAGGCACGCGCACCGGTCTCCGCCGCGCGCGCCCAGGCGCACCTGGAGAAGGCCCCTTATGCCGCGGCTCCGCCGCCGCGGACGCTGAAGGGCGTGCGGGCGCCCGCCCCGGCCGAGTTCGGGTTCACCTTCCCGCCGGCTGCGATACCGGGCCTGGGGACGATGGCGACTGTCGCCGGGCTGCGGGCCAGCGAGGCCGCGCTGTCTCACCCGACGCCGGTGGCGGGAATGCATCCAGGCGCCCGCCTGGCGCTGCCGCCCGTGATCGTGGCCTCATCGACGCTCTCGCTGGCGGGGCTGATGCTCCCGCCGCCTGCGCGCCGGACGGCTCTCGACGCCTGCGGATCGCTGGATACTGAGCTGCCATCGGCGCGGAAGCTGCTCTCGGCGATCGAGCCCGCGCCGCAGGCGCCCATTGTGGCTCACACATTCTTCCCGCGACCGCCCGAGCCCGTCTCGGCGACGCATGGGCTCCCGCACTCGGCGTACATCGGCCTCGCGGCGGCGGCCACGGGCCGGAGGTCGCGAGCCAGCGCGCCCGCGCTCTGCGCCGTGCCCGCGCCGCAGCCTAGATTGCTGGAGCCGGCGCGCAAGCTGGCCTGGACGGCTTTGCTGTCCGAGGCCAAGCCGCTGGCCTCGCGGATCACGTCGCTGGCCGGCGCCAGGCGCGCCTGGAGCTCGGACTGGCAACGCCTCAACGCCGCCGCGCCGGTCGTGCATGGAACGGTCGAGTTGCTGCGCCTTGGCCGGCTCGCGGCGACGAGCATCGAAGCGGCCTCCTATCTCGAGCCAGCGCGGAGAGCCCCGGCGCCCGCTGCGCCGGCAGCGAGCCAACTGGCCTTTGCCGCGCACGGCGTCAAGCGCCCGGCCAAGCGCCGGATCGCCGCGCGCGAGAGCCTGGATGAGATGCCGGCGTTCCCGTCGCCGCCCCAGGCCTCCCGGCCGGCGCCGGCCGCACCGCGAATGCTCGCCGTCGGATTTGCGGGGCAGGATTCACGGGTGCCGGACCTCCGCGCGGCGGAAGCCCCGCTGCTGCGGCAGCTCGAAGCCCGGCGGCTGGGCGAGTGCCCGTTAGGGGTGGGCGCGCAGCCGCGGATGCGCGCGACTCCGGAAATGCACCGCGCCTCGATTGCCACGGCGCCGGTCCCGCTGACGTTCGAGATCGAGCGGGCAACGGGATGGGTGCCGCCGCTGCGGCGTTTCCTGCTGGGATCCGCCGGCCTGGATCGTCTGGCGCAGCTCGGCGCGCGCAACCTGGCCGGACGCGCGCAGGGCGCCTGCCGGGTTGAGATCGCGGCCGCGGCGCCCATCGAGCCGGCCTCCGCGCCGCTCGGCGCGCGTCACCGGTTGGGCGCCTCGCCGGCGGTCGCACGCAGCGGGCGCGCGCTGGCCGGAGCGCTCCAGGCCACGCCGGCGTCGATCGTGGCTGTGAGCACGCACCCGGCGAAGCTGCCTGCTGCCCGGCGGCCGGGGATCGATCACTGGCTCGCCTCGGGCTCGCCTTTCCGTCTGCACAACCAGGCGCGGCAGCGGACCTCCGCGCGCACTCACGAAGGCTGGCAGGCGCTGGGGCAGGAATCCGGCACGCTTCGCTTCGAGACCGCGGCCACGCGGGCGCTGGGCGTGCGCTGGCCGACCGCGACCAGCTTCCGCTTCCAGCACGGGCGGCGGCCCGCGGCGAAGTCCGGCACCTCTGTCCACGTGGATCCGCGAGCCGTCGTGGAGTTCGCATCGCCGGCGCTGACGCGTCCGCAGTCGGCGGGCTACACGCCGCTCCTCTCGATCCGACGGCTGTCGAAGCTGGCGGAGTCGCGGTCGAGGAACGATGCCCGGACGGCGACCAGGGCGTCGCGCCTGGGGCCGGTGTTCCGGCCAGCGGCGCGGCCCAGCCGCCTGCCGGTGTTCCACCTCCGGCTCGAGAAGGCGCACATGCCCGCCGGCCGCAGCTTCTATGGTTTCGACATCGAGGACCACGACGATCACGCCACGGCGGCCATCGGCTCCGCCTACCCGGCGCCGCTGCGCGAGCCCGTGCCTGCCTCCGCCGCCTTCGCGGTGCGCTCCCGCCGGAACCTCGGCCTGGCGCTGTTCGAGCCCGTCGTGGGCGGCCCGCGCACCGGCGCGCTACGGGCGGCGCCCGGCTGGGCCGGGTTCCCGTTCGTTCAGGAACTGTGTTTCATTGACGCCGGAATCGAGCTGCTCGGCATGGACTTCGAGGCCATTGCCGAGACGCATGAGCCGCGCTGGCGCAGCGCCTTGAAGACGGCCTCCGGCTTCTTCCGCGGTGTGATGCTTTGTATCCCTGGATTCATCATCCTGAGCGTCAGTCTGACCGGGTGCTCAGCCAGTGGCGGCTCTTTTCGCCAAAGCATCCAAAGCCGCGCCGCGATTCACGTCGAACACGATTTTGCCAGCGGCCTCGAGGGTTGGTACGGCGCGCGCGACTGGGCAAAGAACTGGTCGCGCGACCCGCAAGGATTCGTGCGCGCCGGCCAACTGGCGCTGTATCGGCCAACGCTCGAACTGACCGATTACCGGCTGGAGTTCCTCGTCCAGATCGATGGTCAGGGAGTCGGCTGGGCCTACCGCGCCGCCGACCTTCAGAACTACTACGCGACGAAACTGATCGTCGTCGCGCCCGGCCCGCCGCGCCGCGTCGCGCTGTTGCGCTACCAGATGGTGGGCGGCCAGGCGGTCCAGCCCCTGCGGATCCCCCTGCGGATAGGGCTGCACAACGGGCGGCCGTACCGCATCCGGCAGGACGTGGTGGGTACGGACTTCACAACCTCGATCGAGGACGAGGTGATCGATTTCTGGACGGACGACCGGCTGAGGTCCGGTGGAGTCGGGTTCTTTGGCGACAGGGAGGATCGGCCTCTCCTATATTGGATGAAGGTCACCTATCACGACGATTTTTGGGGCAAGGTCTGCGCCATGCTCGCCCCAGGCAGTTGAATCGAGCGCGTGCTTCCACGCTACGGGCGGCTCGTTGGAGCGCCCGGCAGACGGCCGCGCTTTGAATATGGAAACGAGGTCGAGTTATGAGTCCACGCAAACCGATGGGTAGCGGGCCGGAGCTGCGGCCCGTCGAGTTCACTCCGCGCACGGAGGGACCCAAGGCATCGCGCTACATTGCCCGGGCCGTCTCCCTGCACCTGGACGGTAAGGCGGAAGAGGCCCTGCGCGAATTGCAGCGCGCGGTGGCCAAGGGCGAGAAGTCGGCGGAGATCTACTCCGCGATGGGCCAGGTCCAGTTCGAGCTGGGACAGTTCGAGGGCGCGGCAAACAGCTACCGCGAACTGCTCCAGATCGAGCCCGATCACCAGATGGCCTGGTTCAACCTGGCCGTGTGCCTGGAGCGAACGGGACGCTGGCAGGAGGCGGCCGACAAGTTCCAGAAGGCGTTCCAGGTGGATGCCTCGCGCACCGAGGCACAGCTCGGGCTGGGCATCTGCCTGCTGCACCTCAACCAGGCGCAAACCTCGCTGGGGGCCTTCGAGCGGGTGCTGGAGCGGGAGCCGGAGAACGAGACGGCGGTGTTCGGCAAAGCCGTAGCACTCCAACTGGATTCCCGTTTCGACGAGGCGGCCGAGCTCTACCGGCGGGTGCTGAAACGCAACCCGAACTCGGAGGAGTCCCTGGCCAACTTGATCGCCATCGGCATGACCAAGAAGGACTACGAGCTGGTGCGCGAGTGCTCCGAGCGCCTGCTGGAGCTGCGGCCGGCCTCGACCGCGGCCCTGGAGGGCCTGGCGGCGTGGGCCTCGGCCAGCGGCGATTTCCAGATGGCGGCGAAGTTCTGCACGCTGCTGGTGGACGCCGTGCCAAACCACTTCGAGGGCTGGTTCAACCTCGGGCTGGCGCACCAGAAGGCCGGCCGGCTGCAGCAAGGCGCCGACGCCTACCAGCAGGCCATCAAGGTGCGGCCGCAATCCTCCCAGGCGTACACCAACCTGGGCATCGTGCGGCAGGAGCTGGGCGCGCTCAAGGAGGCCAAGGACGCCTACCGCGAAGCGGTGCGCCTGGACCCGGGTGCAACCGCGGCGCTGTGGAACCTGGCGCTCGTCCTGGAGCAATCGGGCGAGCAGGAGGACGCCGAGAAGTCCTACATGAAGGTGCTCGAGAAGGACCCGGAGAATGCCGAAGCGCGCTTCCGGCTGGGCTACGTCCGGCTCCAGCGCGGCGATTACCGCGGCAGCGCCGAGGCCTTCGAGACCTGCCTGAAGAAGCGCAAGGACTGGACCGAGGCGCAGATGAACCTGGCGCTGGCCTACTGGAAGATGGGCGACCGCGATCTGGCGCAACTGGTCTACGAACAGGCGCTAAACATCGACCCCAAGTCGCTGGACGCGCTGCGCGGCCTGGCGGCGCTGGCTCTGGAGCGCGGCGACCTGGATCAGGCGCTGGAGTACCACGGGCGGCTGGTGGACCTCGGCGAGCGCTCGCCGGAGCTACTCTATAACACGGGCCTGCTCCTGCAGAAGGCGGGACAGGCCGAAGAAGCGGCCAAGCTCTACCGCGAGGCGCTGGAGGAGAATCCGGACTTCGCCGAGGCGCTGCTCAACCTTGGCCACGTGATGAAATCGCTCGGGCAGGAGGAGGATGCCCGCGCTTGCTGGAGCAAGGCCCTGGAGGCCAAGCCCGAGCTGGCGCAGGGCTACTTCGAGCCCGTAAAGAATTAGGCCCGCGTCCCGGCCTAATCCGGCCGCGGTTCGGCGCTTCATGCGCCGGGCCGCGGCCGTTTGCTTTGGACCCGCCAGCGGCGCGGCCTCGGCATCCCCAGCGGCGCGGCCTCGGCGACTGCGGCAAGAGCACCGCCGTGGTATTCTGAGGACGAATTGGCGCTATCGTCTAACGGTTAGGACGGAGCCCTCTCAAGGCTTAAATACGGGTTCGATTCCCGTTAGCGCTACCAGAATCCTTCTTGCGCGGCGGGTAGCCGGATCGTGTAATCTGGCAGAAGCAGGACCCCCATGGATGAGTTCGTTGATTACTACGAGCTGATGCAGATCAGCGCAAGCGCCGAATTGACCACCATTCAGCGCGTCTATCGGCTGCTGGCGGCGCGTTACCACCCGGACAACCCGGAGACCGGCGACATGGACAAGTTCCTGCTGCTGCAGCAGGCTTACCAGACGCTCTCGGACCCCGAGCAGAGGGCCGTCTACGACTCCAAGTGCCACACCGAGCAGCAGCAACCGATGCCGGTGTTCGAGATGAAGGAATTCGTGGTCGGCATCGACGCCGAGGTCAACCGGCGACTGGGCACCCTATGCCTGCTCTACAACCGCCGGCGCTCAAACCCGGACAAGCCCGGACTGTCGGTCCTGGATCTGGAGACGAAGATGGGGATGCCGCGCGAGCACCTGGAGTTCACGATCTGGTATTTGCACGACCTGAAGTACGTGCGGCGCGACGAGAGCAATAACGACATCCTGATCACGGGCGAAGGGGTGGACTTCGTGGAACAGCGCCTGCCGGCGAGCCGCATTGTCCGGAAGCTGCTCCGGGCGCCCGGCGCGGACACGGAGAAGTAGCCCGCAGCGGCGCCGCGGCCCGCTGCCGGGCAAGGACGCCCGGCAAGGCCATTCGTCGAGGCCGCCCCAGACCGGGGGTGGATAATAAGGAGATGTCTTCCCTGAGTGCGGCTACGGTTCCGCCCGAAGCGCTGGCGAAGTATGAGCCGGTGATCGGCCTGGAAGTCCACGTGCAGCTTGCCACGCGGTCAAAGATCTTCTGCGCGTGCCCGGCGGGCTTCGGCGCGGCGCCGAACAGCAACGTCTGCCCGGTGTGCCTGGGATTGCCGGGCGCGCTGCCGGTGCTGAACCGGGCGGCGGTCGAGATGGCGATGAGGGCGGCGCTGGCCTTGAACTGCCAGATGCGCGCCCTCTCCCGCTTCGCGCGCAAGAACTACTTCTATCCGGACCTTCCCAAGGGGTACCAGATCAGCCAGTACGAGCTGCCGCTGGCCGAGCACGGTTCGGTCGAGATCGGCCTGGACGGGGCGAAGAAGCGCATCGGCGTGACGCGCGTGCATCTGGAGGACGATGCGGGCAAGAGCCTGCACGAGGGGTTTCAGGATTCGGACCGATACACCTACCTCGATCTCAACCGCTGCGGAACCCCGCTGATCGAGATTGTCAGCGAGCCGGACATGCACAGCCCGGACGAGGCTTACGCCTACTTGACGGAGCTGAAGCTCCTGATGCAGTACGTCGAGGCCTCCAGTTGCGACATGGAGAAGGGCCACCTGCGCTGCGACGCGAACGTCTCGGTGCGCCCGCACGGGCAGGAGAAGCTGGGCACCCGGGCCGAGGTCAAGAACCTGAACTCGTTCCGGTTCCTGAGAATGGCGCTGGAGTACGAGATCGGGCGGCAGGTGGCGCTCATCGAGAGCGGCGGGCAGGTGGAGCAGGAGACGCGGCTGTTCGATCCGGATACCGGCGAGACGGTAGGCATGCGGTCGAAGGAGCACGCGCACGACTACCGCTACTTCCCCGAGCCGGACTTGGCGCCGCTCAAGATCAGCGAGGCGTGGCGGCAACGCGTGCGCGCCCAGATGCCGGAGCTGCCGGGCGAGAAGCGCCTGCGGTTCGTCGAGAAGTACGGCCTGCGCGAGTATGATGCCCAAGTGCTCACCTCCACCCGCGAGATGAGCGAGTACTTCGAGCGCGCGGCGGTGGCCTCAGGCGATCCGCGCTCGGCGGCCAACTGGGTGATGGGCGACCTGGCGGCGGCGCTGAAGGAAGCGGGCCAGGAGATCGCCCAATCGCCAGTCTCGGCGGAGCGCTTGGGCGAACTACTGGCGCTGATTTTGAAAGGCGAGATCTCCGGCAAGATCGCCAAAGACGTTTTCACGAAGATGTTCGCCAGCGGGGAAGCGGCGCGAACGATCATCGAGCGCGAAGGGCTGAAGCAGATCAGCGACACGGGCGCGCTCGAGAAGATCATCGACGAGGTGATCGCGAACAGCCCGAAGCAGGTGGAGCAATACCAGGGCGGGA
>JBEKLW010000090.1:0-7890 GCA_050008815.1 Bryobacteraceae bacterium | reverse complement strand
GCGGAATCGGCCCTCAAGCGGGGCGGCGGCCTCAAGGACAGCGGGAACATGCTCCCCGGGCACGGCGGCTGGCTCGACCGCGTCGATAGCGCGCTCTTCGCCCTGCCGGTCATCTACGGCCTGATCGTCTGGCGCGGCCTGTAGGCGGCCGCCTGGCGGGCCGGCGCCGCGTTGTGGCGCGGGCCTTCAGCCTGCAGCGTCGGCTTTGCCGTCGTTTGGCATCCGCAGACGGACAGCCGACGTTCTTCGCCTGTTGTGGCGCGGGCTTTGCTGTTCTTTGATACCCGCAAACGGACGGCCTGCCGCGTGAAAAGATCCGGGGACACTCCGGGCTCGCCACGGCAAGTGCTTCCAGTGGGGCGGACCGCCAGGTCCGCGGCCGACCGCCAGGTCGGCCCAGTCTGGCGGAACGGGGGCGTACAGCTCCGCAGCGCCAGCCGCACGGCCGGGCGGCGGCTTTGATATCGTTGTAATCCCGGCCCCCGGGGAAGGAAGGAGCGCAACTCATGCCGGAGACAGCGTTTCAGCGGTTCTGGCGCCGATTGCAGCAGATCGGCATGAACGCCTACGAGGCGCGGTCTTATCTGATCCTGGTCGGCCATCCGCGCTTCAAGGCGCTCGAGCTGGCGGCCCGCGCTCACGTCCCCAGGCAGAAGATTTACGAGGTGCTCGACAGCCTGGTCGAGAAGGGTTTCGCCCAGGTCGTGCAGGAGAAGACCAAGCTCTTCTCGGCCGTCGCGCCGAGCCTGGCGATTCCGGCCTACATCGGCGGGAAGCGCAAGCTGCTCGAGTTGGAGCTGACCGAGCAGGCGCGCGCCGCCACCGGCCTGGTCGAGGACCTGGCCAAGGCCTATCCGGAGGGGCAGGGCGAGCGCTGCACGCTCGACTATCTGCGCATTGTCAGCGAGCCTTCGCAGACCGCCGTGCAGTACCGGCGCATGCTGTCGGAAGTGAAGCACGAATACCTCGAGTTCTCACGCCCGCCCTATGCGGTCGATCCGCTGGGGGACGAGCAACTGGTCAAGCAGGCCTGCGCGCGCGGCGTGCGCTGCCAACTGCTGCTCGCTTCCGGAACGCTCGACGAGGCGCACCGGCAGCGGCTGGGGGACTACCGGCAAGCCGGCGTGGAGGTGCGGCTGGCCGAATCGCTGCCGCTTAAGCTGGCGTTGTTCGACGGCCGCCAGGGTCTGATCGCGTTGCTCGATCCGGTCATCACCAAGCCAGCCTGGACCTCCCTGGTCTTCGATCACGCGGGACTGGGAGAGGCGATGAAGGGTCTGTTCGAGGGCCATTGGCGGCGCGCGGCGGAGAGCGCGCTGGGCTAGGTTGACGCCGCGGGCCACCGGGCGCGGCGCCGCGGCTGCTAGGGAGCGCCCGCAGACAACCAGGAGGGCTCTTATGGCGAGCGTGCTTGCTCCCCGGCCGGCGTACCAGACCGGGCCGGGCTGTCCACACCCCGTCGGCGCCACCGTCACGGAGACTGGGGTGAACTTCTCGCTGTTCTCCGAGAACGCGACCGGAGTCGAGTTGTTGCTGTTCGAGCGGCACGACTCTGTCGAACCCTTCCAGGTGATCCGGCTCGACCCGTTCGTCAACAAGACCTTCCACTTCTGGCACGTTGAAGTGCAGGGGCTGACGGCCGGAGCGCATTACGCCTATCGCGTGGACGGCCCGGCCGAGCCCCGGGCGGGGCACCGGTTCGATCCCGACAAGGTCCTGATCGACCCTTACGCGCGCGGCAACACCTCCGCGCTCTGGCGCCGTGGGGACGCCTGCGGGCCGGGCGACAACGTCGCCACGTCCATGCGCTCGGTGGTGATCGACCCGCGCGGCTACGACTGGGAAGGCGACCGCCCGCTGGGCCGGCCGATCGAAGACACCATCATCTACGAGATGCACGTGCGCGGGTTCACCGCTTCGCCCAACTCGGGCGTGCGCTTCCCCGGAACCTTCGCCGGTCTCATCGAGAAGATACCGTACCTCCAGGCGCTGGGCGTAACCGCGGTGGAGCTGTTGCCGGTCTTCGATTTCGACGAGAAGGATGTGCTGCGCGAGGTGAACGGCGCCCCGCTGCACAACTACTGGGGCTACAGCACCATCGGCTTCTTCGCGCCCCAATCGGCCTACTGCCTCAGCCCGGAAGAAGGCAAGCACCTGGCTGAGTTCCGTGACCTGGTCAAGGCGCTGCACCGGGCGGGCATCGAGGTGCTCCTGGACGTGGTCTTCAACCACACCGACGAGGGCAACCACCTGGGGCCCGTGTACTGCTTCAAGGGCATCGACAATCGCACCTACTATCATCTGATGCCCTGGGACCTCCGCTACTACCTCGACTACAGCGGCTGCGGCAACACGGTGAACTGCAATCACCCCATCGTGTACAAGCTGATAGTCGACTGCGTGCGGTACTGGGCCAGGGAGGCGCACGTCGACGGCTTCCGCTTCGACGAGGGTTCAGTGCTCTCGCGCGGTGAGGACGGCGCCCCGCTTCCCCATCCGCCGGTGGTCTGGCAAATCGAGCTGGATGACAACCTGGCCGACGTGAAGGTGATCGCCGAGGCCTGGGATGCCGCCGGGCTTTACCAGGTCGGGCGCTTCCCCGGCAACCGCTGGAGCCAGTGGAACGGGCGTTACCGCGACGACATCCGCCGCTTCGTCCGCGGCGAGGCCGGCCTGGTGGCCTCCGTGGCGTCGCGCATCGCCGGGAGCGCTGATTTGTACCAGGCCAACGGCGAGCTCCCCATCAACAGCATCAACTTCATCACCTGCCACGACGGCTTCACGCTCAACGACCTGGTCTCCTACGACTGGAAGCACAACGAGGCTAACGGCGAGCGGAACGGCGATGGTCTCGACGAGAACCTGAGCTGGAACTGCGGCGAGGAGGGCGAGACCGACGATCCCGACATCGAGGCGTTACGCGCGCGGCAGGTGCGTAACTTCGCCGCCATCCTGCTGCTCTCGCGCGGCGTGCCGATGATCCAGGCCGGCGACGAGGCGCGCCGCTCGCAGGGCGGCAACAACAACGCCTATTGCCAGGACAACCAGACGAGCTGGTTCGACTGGACCCTGGCGGAGAAGAACAGCGGCCTGCTGCGCTTCTGCAAGCGGATGATCGCGTTCCGCAAGGCGCACCCGGCCCTGCGGCGGCGCCAGTTCTTCAACGGCGCGGTGAACGAGCGCGGCTTGACGGACATCTCCTGGCACGGAACCGTGCTGAACCAGCCCGGCTGGGATGATCCGAACGCCCGCGCGCTGGCCTTCACACTGGCCGGCTTCGACGGCGACGGCGATATCCACGTGATGATGAACATGTACTGGGAGCCGCTGGAGTTCGAGGTGCCGCTCGCGGCCGGCCGGCAGTGGTTCGTCGCCCTGGATACGGCCGAGCCGCCGCCCCACGACATCGCCGAGCCGGGCCAGGAGCCGGCCTTCCTCGGCGCCACCTGCCCGGTGAGGGGCCGCAGCGTGGTGGCGCTGATCTCGCGCTGAGCCAGCCGCTTTTGTGGCGTGGGCTTTAGCCGACGGTCTTTGCCTGGCGTGGCGTGGGCTTCAGCCTGCAGCGTCGGCTTCAGCCGACGGCTCGCGCGCGCAGCGAGCGTGGCTCTCGTCTGTCCGCTGACGTCTGGAAGCTGAAAGCTGATAGCTGGAAGCTGATAGCTGGAAGCCGGAGCGTTCGGCTCACGTCAGAGGATTGCGCCACTTCAGGCCGGGAAAGCGAGCGAAGTCGGTATCCGAAGAGCAGAGCTCCGCTCCGTGCTCGATGGCCAGCGCGGCCAGGTGCGCATCGGAAGTGAGATTGCCTCCCGTGCCCATGGGCAGCAGTAACTCGCGCAAGATTCGCAAGTGACGCGGGCCAGGGTGCACCACCGTCGCGGAGGGATGATCCAGCCAGGAAGCAATGAGTTCGAACGCGGTTTCAAGAGGAAGTGGGCGGCGGAACAGACCCGGCCGCGTTGTGAGCCGGAGGAAAGCGACCAGGACATTCCATGCAAAGCCGACGGTGTCCGGCCCGGACAACGCCGACTCCAGCCATGACTTCGCCTTCCGGTGCAAGGGAGCGTCTTCGTTGACGGCGTAGATGAGGAGGTTGGCGTCGAGAAGTATCATTTGCGCAATGACAGTTTCCGGCTGAGCTCCTCGTCTTCCATGGCCTCCGCGAGGGCTAGCGCTTTGTCCCAACGGAAACCCTGCCCCTCTCCCAGCCGAAACGATTTCTGCACGAACCTTCGGGTGCGCCGGTGCTTCTCGCGGAGCAGCCCCGCTCGGGCAGCTTCATTTAGGGCCTCTTTGAAGGCGATTCCACGCTCTCTCATCGAGTCCCTGATCAATCTCTCGACATCGGGATCCAGGGTGACGGTCGTTCTCATATTGCTATCATAGCATCATTTTGGTTGCTATCATGATGTCCACGCGGTGGAGAGAAGGCTGGAAATCAGGTCTTCCTGGCGCCTCCGAAGGCGAACCGCCACCGTCTCCTCTGCCGGCGCACAGCCTCCCCGGGCACCGGTCCTTATCCATTGCATTCCCCGAGTCCCGCTGCAATTGGTGTTGCCGCGGGCTACGCTAGCCCGCATTTCTCACTCACAAGCTGCCGCAGTCGTATCGCGCGTCGAAGCAGGTTGCTGGTGAAACGTCCGGGCTAGTCAATACCCACCGGACTACTGGTGCATTCTCCAGCCGCCGCCTACATAGAGGAGTTGTCCGGTGAGCCAGTGGGCCTGGTCGGAGGCCAGGAAGACCATGACATCGGCTACGTCCTCGGGCGTGCCACAGCGACGAAGCGGAGTGCCGGCGGAAATGGCCGTCTCCTGTTCAGGCGTCATCCAGCCGCTCTGGATCGGACCCGGCGCCACAATGTTGACGGTGATGCCATACTTGCCGACCTCGGCCGCTGCGGAGCGGCTGTAGGACTCAATCGCGTGCTTGCTCGCGGCGTAGCTTAGCGAGCTTGGGTGAGCGTGCGCCGCGTCGGTGCTGACGTTGATGATCCTCCCCCGCCGTCCCTGGCGGCTCAGGTAGCGCTGGATATACTCGGACATCATGAGGGCGTAGGCGCGCGCGTTCACGCGGAAGTGGCCGTCAATGCTGACGCCAGAGATCAGGCCGATGCCGTAGCCTTCGACCGTGACGGCGGCCGGATCGAAGGTGTCGTGCACGGAGTGCGTATGGTTATTGATGAGAACGTCGACGGGGCCCAGCACCGCCTCGCACTCGTCAAAAACCAGGCGAATGTTCGCCGCATCGCCGAGATCCGCTTCGCGTCCCGCGGCAACGCCGCCCTGGGCAACGATGTCCTGGATGACCTGATCCGCCGGTTGGCGATGCATCGCCCAGTAGAACAGGACGCCCCCGACACCGGCCTCCCGCGCTTCCTCCAGTGCCTCCTCGCTATAGCGGGAGGGTTCACGGAAGTAGGTGACGAACACGCGGGCCCCCTGCATTGCGAAAGCCCGCGCCGCAGCCGCACCGATGCCATGGTTTGCACCGGTAATCAGAACAACTTTCCCTTCGAGTCCCGGGTCGATCATGTGCTGTAACCGTGTTCACCAGGATTTCCATTTCAGCGTCCTGGATGAGGGTAGTGTACACCCAAGCGTTCCCGTCGCCTCCGCTGCGGCCACGCTTCTTGTCGCGCGGGCTTTGCCGTTCTTTGGCATCCGCAAACGGACAGCCTGCAGCGTCGGCTTTGCCGTCGTTTGGCATCCGTAGCCGGACAGCCGACGTTCTTTGGCCGATATCGCGCCCCGCGCCAGGTTGCCGGTGAGAAATGCGGGCTAGTTCGATGCAGAGGGGAGGTGCAGCCAGGCGCCGGCAAGCCGGCCGTGGGATAAAGATTCTCTATCGGCCCGATTGAAAATTCCTTGTGGTGCCAGCCGGCCATAATCCTTTACTGTGTCTACGTGCTCGCTCTGCGAGCCAATGCTCCGCGTTGAGGAGACCACGGTGTCACATCGGATCGTTGCTGGATTGCTATTGCTGTCCTCCTCTCTCATGGCCCAGGCGCCCCAGGGCATTGAGGCCGAACTGGCGGCCCTGAGAGCCGCGGTCAAGTCCTCCCAGTCGGCCGGCGACAATGCGTGGATGCTCATCAGCTCCGCGCTGGTGCTGATGATGACTGGCCCGGGCCTGGCGCTGTTCTACAGTGGCTTGGTCCGAAAGAGAAACGTCCTCGGCACCATGATGCAGAGCTTCGCCATGATGGCCGTCATCACGCTGGTGTGGGCCGTCTGCGGGTACAGCCTGGTTTACGGCCAGGGAAACCCCTTCATCGGGGACCTGCGTTATCTGTTCCTGCGCGGTGTTGGGGCCGAGCCGAACGCCGTCTATGCGCCCACGATTCCGCACCAGACCTTCATGATCTACCAGCTCATGTTCGCCATCATCACGCCGGCCCTCATCGCCGGCGCGTTTGCCGAGCGCGTGCGCTTCAGCGCCATGGTGATCTTCTCCACGTTGTGGGCCTTTCTGGTCTACTTCCCCGTGGCGCACATGGTTTGGGGCAACGGCGGCTTCCTGAATGCTTACCTGGGCGGCAAGTGTCCGGTCTTCGACTTCGCCGGTGGCACGGTGGTCCACCTCACTTCCGGATTCTCCGCCTTGGTCACCGCACTGTACATAGGCAAGAGGCGGGGCTATCCGAGCCAGCAAATGATGCCGCACAGTCTCGTCCTCAGCTTCGTCGGGGCCTGTCTGCTGTGGGTGGGCTGGTTCGGATTCAACGCCGGCAGTGCACTGGGGGCATCTTCACTGGCCACCAGCGCGTTCGTGGCGACGCACTTCGCTTCCGCGGCTGGCGCCATCTCCTGGATGCTCGCCGAAAGACACCGCAAGGGCAAGGCCAGCGCGCTCGGCGCCATCTCGGGATCCGTCGCCGGCCTGGCCACCGTCACGCAAGGCGCGGGTTTCGTGCAGCCGTTCAGCGCCGTGCTTATCGGCTTGATCGCCGGCGCCGTGTGCTTTTACATGGTCACGGCCGTGAAGGAGAAGTTCGCCTACGACGATTCCCTGGACGTGTTCGGCGTGCACGGCGTCGGCGGCCTTCTGGGCGGCATTCTGACCGGCGTCTTCGCCACCCGGGTCGTAAACAGTGCACTCAAGCTGCCCGGCGGCCAGTCCGCGCCTCTGGGTCTGATTGACGGCCACTGGATGCAGGTGCCGAATCAGCTCCTGGGCGCCGGGATCGGCATCGCCGTCGCGGTGGTGGGAACGCTCATCGCGCTCAAGATCACCAGCCTGATCGTGCCCCTGCGGATCGGAGAGCGTGAAGAGTCCACTGGAATGGACCTCGCTTTGCACGGCGAGGAAGGGTACAATTTCGAGGCGTAGCCCCATGTACAAGATTGAAGCGATCATCCAACCGTTCAAGCTCGAAAGCGTCCGCGAGGCCCTGAGAGCCATTCACATCGATGGCATCACCGTTGCCGAAGTGCGCGGTCATGGCCGCCAGAAGGGCCACAAGGAGGTATACCGCGGCCGGGAGTACGATGTCGACCTGCTCCCCAAGGTCAAGCTGGAAATGGTGATTTCCGCGGATCGCAAGGACGAGGTCATCCAGACCCTCATCGGCGCCGCGCGGACCGGCAGCATCGGCGACGGCAAAATATTCGTCTCCGAAATCGTCGAAGCCATCCGCATCCGCAACGACGATCGCGGCGAAGCCGCGCTGTAGACCGCCGGGCGCCGGGACGGGCAGGGAAGTCGAACTGGACCAAGGGACGCCAAGGACCGGCAAAGAGACGACGCAGCGCAATCCCTGCTGTCCACTCCGCTCCCCCGATGGCAGAGGCCGGGCCGGCGCCCTCACAAAAACCGGGGCCAGACACCACTTTTCGCGCTCCAAGTTCGCTGAAGACAACGAACTCGCGCAAGCGAAAAGTGGCTGTCTGT
>JBEKLW010000009.1:0-15608 GCA_050008815.1 Bryobacteraceae bacterium | reverse complement strand
TTCAAATACGACAGCAGTTTCAACCTTACGCGCCTGACTGGCCCGGCGGGCGAGACCACAGAACTGGCCTACGATGCCCAAGGCAACGCCAACCGCATCGTCAATCCGCTCGGCCAGCAGGTGGCGTTGACCCATGCGAATCTTGGCCACCTCGGCAGCCTGCGCGATGCCCGTGGGCAACTCACCGATTTCAATTACGACGCCCAGGGCAACCTCATCGCCATTGGTTACACGGACGCGAGCTCCGAGACCTTTGGCTACGACCCCACCGGCAGCGTTACCAACTGGACAAACCGTCGGGGACAAACGATCCAATTCACCCGCAACGCCCAAGGCCAACTCACCCGCAAGGCCTATCCCGATGGCCGAATGATAGATTATCAATACGATATTCGCGGGCAGTTGACCAACGTGACCGACAACGCCCAGGGAACCACCAGTCTGGCCTACGACGCGCGCGGTTCCCTGACCAACATCACTTACCCCGACGGCAAGGGTTTCACCTTTGAATACAATGCCGCTGGCCGCCGCGGTGAACAGGTTCGCGGAGTCGTATTCCTGACCGACCGTGGAGCTCGCGCCCGAAGCGGTCCACCCGGTGCAGCAATTGTACATGTTGTTGCCTGTTCCGAAATCGTCAAAGATGACCCCTGCCCATGCGGGGAGGCTGCCAACGCATAAGGCAGCCGCCAACATCAACGCAAACCGCAACACACGCTTCATGACTTTCCTCCGTGATGCTTCTGTCTCTCGTGCCGCACTGTCAGTAGGCCGGGAGCTTCAAGATAAGCTGCTCCCTCAGTGGTCTATCATACGGCGTCTGCTTTTCAGGGCGCAAGGGTGTAGGAGAGAATGGTAGTACTGGTACGCGGCCCGCGGCGGCGCTAGCCGACCTCTATCTCCTGCCTGCCGACCGCGGGCCTGCACCGCGAGCTTTCGCGAATCCTCGAGCTTTACCCTCAGCCCGCGAAAGCTGCCCTCCGCCTTGGCCTGGCGGCATCGGACGTCTGGCCTTCATGAACCACGCGATCACCT
Source organism: Bryobacteraceae bacterium (assembly GCA_050008815.1). Lineage (GTDB taxonomy): Bacteria > Acidobacteriota > Terriglobia > Bryobacterales > Bryobacteraceae > JBEKLJ01. Next base: position 14,573 of record JBEKLW010000009.1, on the reverse strand, counting down.
CAGCACCAGTAAGTCCTATCCAGGCTCCGGTATTGCACCGCCTCGGCCAGGTGCTTGGCCGACACGGCCTAGTCGCCGGCCAGGTAGGCGATGATGCATGCCACTTTGAGGATGCGGTCGTGTGGGCGGGCCGAGAGGCCCAGCTTCCGCATGGCCAGTTCGAGCGTGCGCTCGCCGGCCTCGTCGAGCCGGCAGACCTTCCGCAGCAGCCGCGGCGGAAGCTCCGCATTGTAGTGCCGGCGCTCCCGCTGGATGCGGCGCGCCGCCTGGATACGAGCGCGCAGCTCTTCGGAGGAGGCGCCCTGCTCGTCGGCGCGCAGCTGTCCTGGTTCAGTAATTGCCCGTCGCGGGAAGCGGTGAGGCGAGCGGTTGGGAAGACGGAGCTGGTGCCATCCGTGACGACACTCAACGCCGGGCGTGGCTGTCATGCCGATCGTGGCGGCTGAGAATCGCGCGCAAATCACTCGCGTGCCGTGGAGTGTAGTAAGCTGTGGATCAGAGAAAGGGGCCTTGTCGTGAAAGACCTACAGCGACGCGGGCTGTTTCAAACCATTCTTGACGGGATCTACAGCGAGAAACTGATAGTAGCCTGCAAGGTCCTCCTCGGCGGCTGCGTGCTGCTCGGAGTGGTCCTTGTCTGGCCGATCCCAGCCGCGGTCGCAATCGCACTCTGTTGTGCTGCCGCAGTAAGCTTCAAGACCGGGAAGAGTCGTGGTTGGCGGGATGCGCTGAAACTAGCGTACGACGCGGAAATGGGACACGTCACCAGTGATCGAGCGTGGAACGAAGAGGGTGCGTTCGGAATACGTGTATTGTACAAAGACTCCCTCCAAGTTCGCGTGCTGAATGGCGGCAGTGTGTGCCCGAGGTGTGGCTGGAAGAGCGGCGACGATTTCGGCGGCACCCCAATATGGCGCAATTGCTGCATATGTTTCGCACGGATGAACCCAGAGATCGCCGCGAAGCGCTATGTGCTTCAAGGCACCGGGCCATTCTGCAAAACGCACTTCGAGCAGGCCCAACGAATAGTCAAAGGCGAAACGATAGCCTTCACCTGCACGGAACGATGCCCGGATGAGTGGCGCGAAAGCTCGCCGCAGGCGGACACTGGCTAGATTCGGCCCTGGTTCAGTTCGGCTGCGGCGGCCAAACCCGCCGCACTCTCCTCCACTCGCGCTGCGGCACCGCATGAGCGCCCGCCCACAACCCTTGCCGGGCAGCTCGTGCCCCAGCTTCGAGCCGCTCCAGAACGTGGTGGCCGGGCGCGTACTTGCCCGACCACCAGGCGAGCGCGGCCCGTACAGGCTCGCGATTGACGTTGCGTCCGAAACCCGGGGGGCCACCGTGTGGGTCGATCACCTAGGGCGCGGCATCGCGGTCAAGCCTGTCAACCAAGCGACCGAAACAGGGCTGTCCCCCTGCGTCCCTACCCCATGTCCGTCTCCACTTCTCTCCGGCGCTTTCCGATACAATGCTCCCAATGAGCGTTTTCGATCCGAGGCCAGGGGAAGGCTCCACGATCCTGAACTGGGTTGGCCAGCCTCTGGATCAGTTGTTCTTGTATGCGGAGGCCTACCAGCGCGCTGCTCAGTGCCTACTGGTTTCCCAAGATCTCGATTGCGGTGGCCTATCCGATTTCGATGCTTGCCCGGTAGTTTTTCTGTATCGGCACGCACTAGAACTGGGCCTGAAGTCCGTGCTTCTGGCGGGTGCAAGCTTCCTCGGAGGCTCACCCGAGGACATCTTATCGGACGGGCATGATTTGCGGAAGTTATTTGCCAGGTTCGAGCATCTGTGTAGAGAGCTCGGTCTTGAGTGCGACACCGAGCTCGGCGAAGCAGTCGAGGATATAGCCGCAGTGGATTCGCAGTCGATGGCCTTTCGGTACACCATCACCAAGAAGCTAGATCCGAGTTTGCATCCACATTTCGAATTCAGCGTCAGAGCATTCGGGCGGCAGCTTGACCCGATCCTGGATGGACTGAAGGGATATCTGGGTTACGTGATGGAGCTTGCTGCAACTCCCAGGGATTAGACTCATCCCGGTCTTCAGCAATTGGAAGGACCACGACTCGTACCAGCAGGCCCTTCAGAAGCTCCTGAAGGACGTCAAGGCAGAGGAAGCGGGGACAAGGGGCTGACCGCGAGGGGAGTTCGGCAGGTTATGCTCGTCCGTTAACGCAGCCTGCCCGCACGATCCACCCGCCTCCACTCCCACGGCAGCACCGAATTGGCATCGGCCCACAGCCCTCGCCGCGCGGCTCGTGCGCCAGCTTCGAGGCGCTCCAGTCCCCGATCACCGGGCGCAGACTGCCAGTACCACCACGCCAGACAGTCGAGCGGTTCGTGGAACGGTGCGGCGCCCTGGCACGCTATTGTGTTTGTGAAGTGCATCGGCGTGGAGCTCGAATGGCACCGACGACCGAGCGGGCTTGCTCTGCTGCAACGCCACGGGCGCGGTTGCAGCTTGCTGTACCTGACCGGTCTGCCTGGGTTCCGTTCTCTGTAAAATACTGATAAGCTGCTATGCCAACCCGCTGAAGCAGCCCAAGCAATATGCACAGGCTGCTGACAGACGGGTGCGGAAAGGTGGCTGGAATGCTGAAGTGGCTGCTGATGATTATTGCGGCGCTGGTCCTTGCGGTGGTCCTCTTTTGGGATCGGGTGGTCGGTATTCCGTTTTGGCTAGAAGCCTTGGGGATTCTGCCTTGGATTAGGCGGCTAGACCCTCTCGATAAATGGCTGCCTGCTTTCCTAGCCACGGTGATCGCTTTGTATGCAATCTTCCATGAGACACTGTGGAAGCATTGGCGAAGGCCGAAACTCCGCACTGATCCGGTTCCGAATTGCATTGCCATCCCGGTCTACGTGAAGATGCCTGGCGACTATGTAGGAGTCGTGCCGTCATTCCAGGTCAGGCTCGTCGTGAAAAATGAAGGTGCTGAGCGCGCCGAATCCGTTGAGGTCTATGCGGCAGCGCTGAAGGAGGAGACAGATGGCGTGTTGAAGCCCTGCGAGTGGTTCTTACCCATGAATCTGAAGTGGGCGAACGAAGATGCCACGTACACCGGAATCTCTGCGAATGTGGAAAGAGTCTGCAATGTTCTCGCGATCTGGCAGCCGAGCCCACATGATAAGCCTCCCCATGCGCTCTCTCACGCGCCGAACGACTTTGAGTACGGTTCGAAGGCCGTCGTTCGCATTCATACCGTCGTCCAGCCATCCAGCTTCAGCAGCGTCGTTTTTCCTGGTAGCTACAAACTGGATCTGGTCGTGGCTGCCCGGAACGCCGAGAACCAGCACATACGGCTCCACTTCTCGTTCGATGGTCGGTGGTTCGAGGACCAGCCTCAGATGTTCTCAGCAGCAGTCATGGTCTGGACCACCGTTGAAGGCGCGGGCAGTCGCCACAGTCATCGTGCCGGGATAAAGCGTAGGTTCTGACCCGTGTGGGCACAACAAATCGTCCGCCTCACACCCGGTAGCTCCTATCCAAACTCCGGTACTGCACCGCTTCGGCCAGGTGCTTGGCCGAGACGCTCTCGACGGCGTCCAGGTCAGCGATGGTGCGGGCTACCTTGAGAGCGGCGAGTGCGCGCGGGCCGAGAGGCCGAGCTTGCGCATGGCCAGCTCGAGCGTACGCTCGCCGGCCTCGTCCAGCCGGCAGACCTTCCGCGGGAGCCGCGGCGGAAGCTCCGCATTGTAGTGCCTTCGCTCCCGCTGGATGCGGCGCGCCACCTGGAGGCGAGCGCGCAGCGTGACGGATCTCTAGTGTTTCAGCAGCGGGAGGATGTCTCTGAGATCGAAGTTGATACCGAGGAGCCTGAGCACCCAGATGATCAGTGCCAGGCTTGCAGCAGGGGTAACGACTTTGATGAGTGTCTCGAAGTGCTTGCCTAGCAGCGATGCGAGCGGATGAAGGATCAGCCGGATGAGGTTTGCCAGATGATGGAATGGATTGAAGAAATTCCTGATTTCAGCTTTGAGATGTTCCTTACAGGCAGGCAACGTCTGATCTAACGCATCCTTGATCTCCAACCTTTCGTTGCGTGGCAGGGCAGACCCGCGCCAAAGGAGTCTTTCATAGTCCGCAGGTGCCACCAAGAGCGCGTGAAAGGGAGACATGATGCCTCTGGCTCGGGTGATTTGGCTGGCCCTGTTAATCATCGAGTTCAACAGTTCCCTTGCTGCACAGTAGTCCGTCTGTGCCTTCTCAAGTTTGGAGACGCACTCAGGGTGAAGCTCGCCGTACATGTTCGGCCCCGTCATCGTTCCCTCATAAACAAGGCGTTCCACATCATTGAAAGCATTGACGTAAAACGGAACGATGGCCGCGAATTCCCTCATGAATTTCAGATCAGACTTTGCTTTGAGGACGCCCATGTGTTGAGGATACCGCGCGGCGTCAGCCCTCGATCACCCTAGATCAGCTACTTTCCGTCAAGAAACCCTCGATAGGACCTGGATGGAAGTGGAACGGGCCACCCGGCTCTTCCCGAATTGCCCGCGTGTGCCTGATTTTGCTCGTGGGCGGTGGAGGGCTCGAACCTCCCACCTCCTGCTTGTAAGGCAGGCGTTCTAACCAACTGAGCTAACCGCCCGCGCGGCCAGCGGCCCGGCGGCCGTGCCGCTGCACCCGCAGTGTCGCACACCTGCCCCAAGCCCGGAGGCAATGGCTCCCGGCCAGCCTGCCGCCCCTCAGCACCAGTAGGTCCTGTCCAGGCTGCGGTATTGCACCGCTTCGGCCAGGTGCTTGGCGGAAACGCTCTCGGCGGCGTCCAGATCGGCGATGGTGCGGGCCACTTTCAGGATGCGGTCGTGGGCGCGCGCCGAGAGGCCCAGCTTGCGCATGGCCAGCTCGAGCGTGCGCTCGCCGGCCTCATCCAGCCGGCAGACCTTCCGCAGGAGCCGCGGCGGAAGCTCCGCATTGTAGTACTTGCGCTCCCGCTGGATGCGGCGCGCCGCCTGGATGCGGGCGCGCAGCTCCTCGGAGGAGGCGCCCTGCTCGTCGGCGCGCATCTCCTTGTAAGGCACCGCGGGCACCTCGATGTGCAGGTCGATGCGGTCGAGCAGCGGCCCGCTGATGCGTGCCAGGTAGCGCTGGATGATGGCCGGCGTGCAGCGGCACTCGCGCGTGGTATCGCCGTAGAACCCGCACGGACACGGGTTCATCGCTGCCACCATCATGAACCGCGACGGGAACGAAAGCGTCATGGTCGCGCGCGCCAGCCGCACCGCGCCGTCCTCGATCGGCTGCCGCAGCAGCTCGAGCACGTTCCGTGGGAACTCCGGCAGCTCGTCCAGGAAAAGCACGCCGTTGTGCGCGAGGCTGACCTCGCCGGGGCGCGGGATGCCGATGCCGCCGCCGATCAGGCCGGCATCGGAGACGGTGTGGTGCGGTGAGCGGAAGGGGCGCTCGACCAGCAGCCCGGAGCCGCTCGGCAGGACGCCGGCCACGCTGTGGACCTGCGTCGTCTCGAGCGCCTCTTCGAAGGCAAGCGGCGGCAGAATGGCGGCCAGGCGCTTGGCCAGCATGGTCTTGCCGGAGCCCGGCGGGCCGATCATGAGCACGTTGTGGCCGCCGGCGGCGGCGACTTCCAGCGCGCGCTTGGCCGTGGTCTGCCCGCGCACCTCGCGGAAATCGAGGAGGCCCGCCTCCGGCCTGGCCGCGCCCTCCGCATCCGGCTGGACCGGGGTGAATTGCTGGGGCGCGCGGAGCAGATTGACCGCCTCGGCGATGTGCTTGACGCCGTATACGCGCACGCCCTCGACCACGGCGGCCTCGGCCGCGTTGTCCGCCGGGACCACGAAGCTCGCGATGCCGTTCCTGCGCGCGCACACGGCCATTGACAGCGCCCCGCGCACCGGCCGGACCGCGCCATCCAGGGACAGCTCCCCGGAGAGCACGAAGTCATCCACGTGCGGCAGCGCGCCCATCGCGCCTATGATGCCCACCGCCATGGGCAAGTCGAATCCCGCGCCCTCCTTGCGCAGGTTGGCCGGCGCCAGGTTGATCGTCACCGACTTGCTGGGGTAGCCGAAGCCGGAGTTCATCATCGCGCTCTTGATGCGCTCGCGGCTCTCGCGCACCGCCACGTCCGGCATGCCGACGGTGACGAAGTCGCGCTGCATGCCGCCCGGGTACATATCGACTTCCACGTCGATCAATTGCGCCTCAATTCCGTAAACGGCGGCGCTGCGCGTGCGAAATAAAGCCATATTGCCGCTCCAGTATATCGGAACCGGGGGCGGAATCTTGGGGGCGGGGACCCAATGGTAGAGTGGAGGCTTGCGATGGCCGTGGCGCGGACCGCGGCTCGGCGCGCAAGCACGTCAGGTATGGACAAGCTGGTCATCCGCGGCGGCACGCCGCTGAGGGGCGAGATTCCGGTCAGCGGGGCGAAGAACTCGGCGCTGCCCGCGCTGGCCGCCTGCCTGCTGACCGAGGAGCCGGTCATCCTCCACCGCATTCCCAACGTGCGGGACATCCTGACGATGGCGCGGCTGCTGCGCTCGATCGGAGCGCGCGCGGACGGGAAGAAGGGCACGCTTCGAGTCCGGGCGCGCAAGCTGCCGCATCCCGAGGCGCCTTACGAGCTGGTGAAGACGATGCGCGCCTCGAGCCTGGTGCTGGGGCCGCTGCTAGCGCGCGCGGGGAAGGCGCGCGTCTCCCTGCCCGGCGGCTGCGCCATCGGCACGCGGCCCATCAACCTGCACCTGGCCGGGCTGGAGCAGCTCGGCGCGAGCATTCGCCAGGAGCACGGCTACATCGAAGCCGAGGCGCCGGAGGGTTTGCGCGGCGCGCGCTTCGCCTTCGACCGAATCACCGTGACCGGGACCGAGGACCTCATGATGGCGGCCTCGCTGGCCCAGGGCGAGAGCGTGATCGAGAACGCCGCGCGCGAGCCCGAGATCGGCGACCTGTCCGAGCTGCTCAACAAGATGGGCGCCCGGATCGAAGGGGCGGGCAGCTCCACCATCCGCATTGGCGGCGTCAGCCGCCTCGGCGGCGCCGAGCACGCCATCATCCCCGACCGGATCGAGGCCGGCACGTTCCTCATAGCCGGCGCCATCGCCGGCGGCGACCTGCTCGTCACCGGCTGCGTGCCCGAGCACCTGGCGGCGCTGATCGCCAAGTTGCGCCAGGCCGGCGCCGACGTCACCGAGGCCGGGCCGGACGCGCTGAGGGTCCGCTCGGAGGGCGGCCTGAAGGCCGCCGACGTGATCACCGAGGAGTACCCCGGCTTCGCCACCGACCTGCAAGCCCAGTACATGGCGCTCATGACACAAGCGGAGGGCATCTCGCTGATCACCGAGACGATCTTCGAGAACCGGTTCATGCACGCGCTGGAGCTGGTGCGCATGGGCGCCGATATCCGGCTGGAGGGGCGGCAGGCAATCGTCGCGGGGCCTGGCAAGCTGACCGGCGCCGGGGTGCTCGCCTCGGACCTGCGCGCCAGCGCCTCGCTGGTGCTGGCCGGCCTGGTGGCCGCCGGAGAGACGGTCATCGACCGCGTCTACCACATCGACCGCGGCTACGAGAGGATCGAAGAGAAGCTGGCGCGCGCCGGCGCGCGAATCCGCAGAATCCACTGAAGGAGATTTCCCACGGTGAAGCACCACCCAGGCTTTCTCAAGCTCGTCGCCGACGCGAAGAGCGGCGTGAAGCACATCGATTTGAACGAGTTCCGGCGGCTGCGCGAATCGGGCCAGGACTTCCTGCTGATCGACGTGCGCGAGGAGAGCGAGTGGGCCGCCGGACACGCCGCCGGCGCGATTCACCTGGGCAGGGGCATCATCGAGCGGGATATCGAGGCGCGCGTGCCGGATCAGAGCGCCAAGCTGGTGCTTTACTGCGGCGGCGGCTACCGCTCGGTCCTGGCCGCGGAGAACCTCCAGAAGATGGGCTACCGCAACGTCATCTCGCTCGACGGGGGCTGGCGCGGCTACCAGGCGGCCGGGCTGCCCGTCGAGAGACCTTGAACGAGCGTCCCGTGCCGTGGGCGCGCTGCCGTGCGGGTAGCGGCATACACCTGCCAGCCGAGCCGCGACCGTGAGGGAGCGGAGCTTTTCGCTTTCACACAAGCAAACTGCTCCGCTTGCTTACGCGCGCGGCTCAGTTACGGGATGCGGCCTCGTGCGCGGAGCCCTCGACATGAGTGTCGAGGCGGCAGGCTGAAGCCCGCGCCACAACGCGGCGCCGGCGTGAGCCGCACTGCCGCGCGGTTAGCCCCGGACGGTTACCGCTACCAGCCGAGCAGCAGACCCAGGCCGCGCCACAGCACGTAGCCCAAGAAGGCCAGCTCGGCGGCCCGGACGGCGCACCACCACCGGCTGCCGCCCGAGGCGAACCTCAGCAGCAGCGCGGAGGCGACTCCAACGCCGAGCCAATACGTGTTCAGCGAGTGCGGGAAAGCTCGCGAATACGCCAGCACGACCACGTAGTAGAGCAGAAACCACCTGCTTGCCAGCCGGAAGCGGAAGCGGGCGAAGACCATCCAGGCGGTCAGCGCCATCACGAACAACGTGACCAGGTTGAAGGGCGTGAACCGGAACTCCATGGGAACCGAACATATCACGAATGGACCTTGCCCGCATCGTCTCCCGCAGCAGATTGCTAGTGAAACATCCGGGCTAGCCTGAGGCCGGCCGCTCAGGCGAGCAGCAGGCCGAGCCGCGCCAGCGAGGCCAGGCTCTCTTCGAGGTCGCGCGCCACTTGCTCGCGCGGCGCGCCCGGGGCGGCGGCGCTCATCTCGCGAACCAGCGCGGCGCGGTCGCGCGTGCCGTCGAGCAGGGTAATCAGGCGGCGCGCCCGCTCGTCCTGGAGCGCGATGTAGGTGTGGAGCAGGGTGGTCACAATAGTCTCGCCGTGGCGCGCCTGTGCGCGGGCGAGCGGGCTGGCCACGGGCCGTTCGCCGGGCTCGGGCGACACCCGCGGAGGCACGCTGTAGAGCTCCACGACGTTCCCCGCGAAAGCGCTCAGCAGGATCTGGCAGACGGCCTGGGCGTGCTCCTCGCCGGCTTCGCGGATCACCTCCGAGGCCGGAAGAGCCCGCGGCCAGGCCTGGGCGAGCCGCGTAATGACCCGCACCGCCACCGGGTGCGCGGTGGTCAGCCCGCCGCCGGCGGTGCGGAACTCGGTCTGGCCGCCCGTTTCCTTCACCGTCGCACTCGAGGCCGCATAGAGCTGTGCCACGACCTCGGGCCGCAGGCGGTGGTTCACCCCCGCCTCCCTGCGGCACAGGAGCGTCTGGCGGAAGGCGCGGCACTTCAGAAAATCCAGGTGTTGCTCGCGCGCGACAATGCCGGCTGCGTCCGTTCCCGCGGGTTCGGTATGCGTGTCGGAGAGCGTTGCCTCGGCCAGGTACGCGAGTCCGTGCGCGTGCGCCCGGGCCATGAACTCGTGAAAGTACACGGGCGCGTAAATCTCGCCCAGTTCGTCGTGGTGCAGGAAAGAGATTTCGCGCTCAGCCAGCCGCCGCGCCTCGGCCTTCAGGAATGTGCTGTACTCGCTCGCGGCCACCGGCGAGCTGGCCAGGTCCCTCAGGAACGCCTGCGCCCGCCGGGCGCGCTCGCCGGGATCTTGCGCATCGCGCGTCACCCAGAGCATCATCTCGCGCAGCGCCTGCCGCAGCCGCGCGCCCGGGCAGGCATTGTAGTTGATGTAGGCTACGCCGTTGGGCGCCAGGCAAGCCCGCGCCAGCGCGAGAGTCCTCTCCCGCACCGCCTCCGGCGCCCAGGAGTAGAGGCCATAGGCAATGAGGTAATCGAACTCCCCGGCGTCATCGCCGAGTTCCAGCACGTCGAGCTGCTGAAGCGCGATATTCCTCAGCCCCAATTCGGTGACTACGGCGGCGCCCTTGCGGATGTGTGTCTCCGAGAGGTCGATGCCCAGAAAGCGGCCCTCTGGGAACGCCAGCGCCATGGGGATGAGGTTCGCTCCGTCGCCGCAGCCCAGTTCGAGTACGCGGCACCGCTCGGCCGCCGCCGCGTCGAGGCCCAGCAGCCGCGCGATGGTGCACATCCGGTCGGGTTGCGAATAGCGATACGGCCGGCCGGGGTAGGGCACTTCGTCGTAAGCGGTCATGCGCGGCGCTCTTAGCCTAGCAGTTGCAGGGGCCGATCATGATCGACCCCGCGGCTGCGGCAGGAACGCTGCCGGAGCGCAGGGCAGGTCACTCCCCGCTGTAGTAGCGGCGCTTCCAGCCGACCAGGTCGAGCACCTCGCGGCCGGCCTGCACCGCGTTCACGTGAATCTTTACCGTGTCCTCCAAGTCCACCGCGTAGCCGCCCGCGAGCACTACCGCAACGGGAACGTAGCACATCAGCGCGGTGGAGAACACCAGCCGGTCGCGGGCCTTCAATCCCTCCAGCGTGAGCGAAAGACCGCCCAACTGGTCCTGGTAGTACGGATCGGCGCCGGCCACGTAGAACAGCAGGTCCGGCCGGAGCTCCGCCAGCGCATAGACGCAGGCGCGCCGCAACCGCTCGAGATACTCCTCGTCGCCGGTTTCGTCGGGGAGGTGGATGTCGATGTCCGAAGGCGGCTTCTCGGGGGGGTAGTTGTTGAGCTGGTGAATCGAGAGCGTGAACACGCTCGGATCCTTGGCGAAGATCACGGCGGTGCCGTTGGCCTGGTGAACGTCGCAATCCACGATCATGGCGCGCCGGATCGCGCCGTCCTTCTGAAGCCGGCGAATGGCGATAGCGAGGTCGTTGATTGCGCAGAAGCCCTCGCCGTGGCCGGGGAAGGCGTGATGGAAACCGCCGCCCAGGTTGAACCCGATGCCGTCACTGAGCGCCAGGCGCCCGGCCAGCGTCGTGCCGCCCGCGGCCAGCCAGAAGGCGCGCACCATCTGCCGCGAGTAGGGGATCTCGAGCTTGAGGATGTCGTGAAACGTCAGCCTGCCGGTCTGGAGCCGTTCGACCCAGTCCTGATCGTGCACGGCAAGCACGTCCGCATCGGGCGCCGGCTCCGGCTCGGAGAAATCCTCCGGCGCCGCCAATCCGTCCCGCAGGAGACGCTCGCGGAGCAGGCGGTACTTCTCCCAGGGAAAAACGTGATCTCTCAGGTTGAGATCGTAGCCCTCGTGATGGACCAGCTTGAACGGCAGCATGCCGGCCTCAAGCGGCGGCCCGCGGTCCCTCCGCTTGCACTGCCGTGAGTATGGCCGTGTTGGCGGCGTCCTCGGCCGAGCAGCCGCGCGGGATCAGCCTCGCCGGTTTCGCGATGCCCTGGAGCTGCACGGCTTGCCGCGCCATAAACTCCGCCGCCGGTTGAGGGAAGGGCATCGGGGACCTTCCATTCTAGCCCGATCTTCTCACGCCGTTCGAAGCGAGGCGCCGCGCGAGTGCGGGGACACGCCCGGGGAACGTTGTGCCAGACGTCGGCTGAAGCCGACGCTGCACGCTGAAGCGCGCGCCACGAAGTGGAGGCCGCGCCGGCTTACGGACGGATTACGGCCCGGAGCGCCTCCAGCTCGGCCTGCCGCGCGTAGTCGATCGCTTCACCCAGCAGACGGGCGGCCTCTTGCGGCGCGTGGAACCCCCGCGAGCGATCGGCTGCGACGAACTCGATCCGCCACTGAGCCTTAGTCTGGAGCCGCAGCGCCTCGTCGCACCGCGCGCCTGCGGCCTGCGCGGTCTGGATCCGGTCGATGGCCGCAACCAGCGCGTCCTGGGCGCGGGAGAGCAGCGCCGCCGTGCGGTCCTGCACCGTCTTCACGCGCGCGCGCATCTCCTCGACCGTTGCGCGGTGGCACCGTAGGCAGGCGCGGTCGAGCATGTCGAGCGGGCTCCGCGCGCGGTGATCGGTGATCCGCACGGCGCCGCGCCGGAGCAACGGCATGTGGCAATCGGCGCAGGAGGCGCCCGCGCGCGCGTGGATGCCAAGGCTCGAAAGCTCGAACTGCGGATGCCGGGCCTCGAGGACTCGCGCGCCGGTCTCGGCATGCGTCCAGCCGGCGTGCGCGGTGCGCTCGTACCACCTCTCGATCTCCTCGGCTGTCCGGCCTTCGGGGAACGTAATCTGTCCGGCCGGCCCAATCAGGTACTGGCGGTGGCACTGCGCGCACAATGCCGTCCGCAACTCCTCATAGTGTGGTGTTACCTCCTCTCTGGGCCGGGCCGCGACCGTAAGGGAGCGGAGTCTTCCTGCCCACTCACGCGCGGCAGCCGTTCCTCCCCGCGTCAGCCGCAGCTCGGCGGTCTGCGGGTCGTGACAGTCGGCGCAGCCGAGTGGCTTCCGCTTGGCCGCCTCGTAGTAGCCCGCTACCGCGCCCGCACCGCCCGTCGCGTGGCACTCCAGGCAGGCCGCCGACAACGGCCGCCGCTTGGGGCGTCCCGCCAAGATCCGTCTCCAGCGGGGATCCTCGTCCGGATCGGTCTCGTCGCGCTCCTCGAGCGAGAACGCGTGGCCGCGCTTCTCAAGCCAGCGCGCATCTTCGACCGAAGGCCGCCGGAACAGCGCGAGCTGCTCGGGGAAGCGCTGCTCCAGGCTGCCGCCGCGCGCCGCGGCTGGCCGCGATGCGGGCGGCTCCCGCAGCACCAGCGGCGCCAGCAGAAACGCGGCCACGGCCGCGGCCAGCCCAACGAGCGCGTATCTCATCGCCGCCCGCCCAGCCGCTGGAGCGCGCCATCGGCGGCCGCGACGCCGCGGTACTGCGCCTCCTCGATGATCGAGAAGCCGCTCAGGTCCGAGTGCCCGAAGTACAGCGGCCCGTTCGAGGCGGCCGCCCGGCGCCGCTGCTCGCTCGAGAGGAAGCCCACGCGCGGCCGCGCCATCGCGTGTCCCATGCGCATGACGTCGATGCGCGAGACGCACTGGCGGATGTCGGAATGCGCGCGCGCCAGGTCGTTGAGGATCGCTTCCTTCCAGTAGCTCCAGTCCGCCGCCAGCAGCAGCTTGCGGTTGCGCGCCGCTGGCCCTTGCGCCAGGGCCCAGTAGAAGGTCCACACGTCCCGGTCCGGCCGCCGCGCGCCCAGCATCTGGTGCGTGGCCACCACGTAGCCCAGCGCCGGCGAATCGTAGATCACGTTGTCCCAGGCGAGCTCGGCGCCGCGCTGGCGCGGCGGTCGGTCCAGCACCAGGTTGGCCGTGAGCCACGGCGAATACTCGAACTCGGATACCGCCGGCGCGCTCTCCAGAAGATACGGCGCCAGAAAAGTCGGTGCGGCGAAGATCACCGCCTCAGCCAGGTACTCGGTGTCTTCCGTGAGCACGCGGAGCGCTCCCCGGCGGTCGCGGCTCAGTGGCTCGATCCGGTAGACCGCGCTGCCCGTGCGAATGCGGCCGCGGAGCCGCTCCGCGAGCCGCCGCACGATCCAGCCGTTGCCCTCCGGCCAGGTCAGCGGGCCCTTTTCCTCGGGCTCGCGCGCGGCGAAATAGTGGATGCCGGCCCAAGCCGAGGTCTCCTCGGCCAGCGCGCCGTAATCGTCCCGGCAGGCGTAGTTGGCGTACCAGCGCAGATACGGCGAATCGAACGCTTCGTGCCGCAGCCAGTCCGAAAACGACATGCGGTCCAGGGCGGCAGCGGGCGGCGGGCCTCCTCCATGAGGCGGGCCTCCTTGAAGAGGCTGGCCTCCTTCCATGGGGACGGTAAACGCGTCCGAGGCGCGGAACTCGCGGATGCGTTCCTCGAAGCGCCGGTACTGCGCGTGGTCGCGCTGGGTGGCGCCGAGTTCCGGTTCGAGGCCCTCCTGCCAGCGCCCGTGCAGATACAGCCGCTCTTGCGGCGAAAAGCACAGGTACCGTTCCTCCCATCTGCCGTCCACCAACACGCCGAGGTCGGCGAGCAGCTCGCGGATCAGCAACGACCGCGCTCCGGGCACCGGAACGTAGTGCGCGCCCCAGGGGAAGCCGGTGATCTGGTTCTGCCCCCAGCGCGAGACGCCGCCCGCCTCGGCCTCGAGCTCGAGCAGCACGAACTCGCGAAAGCCGCGCTTCTGGAGATGCCAGGCCGCGCAGAGGCCCGCCATGCCGCCGCCGACGATCACCACCGGCGCCCGCAGGCTCCGCGCGGGCGCGCGGAACGGCCCGCGGCTGCGCAGCTTGTGGCCGATTTCCTCGGAGCGATCCACGAACCCGCCCGCAATCGGCCGGTCCGTCTTCGGCACGAGCCCCACCAGCGCCGCCGAGAGGAACCGCCGCCGCGTCGTGCACGCGCTCCCGCGGGCCGCACGGCCGCTCTCCGCTAGTGGGTTATCGCGCTCCATTCCTGCTCGTAGTAGCGCACCAGCACCTGGTCGTTCAACCGGTTCACCTCCACCGGCACCGGCCCCATGTCGCCCGGGAATTCGAACAACTGCGCCAGCGTGCGCGCGTTCAGAAACCGCAGGCCCGCGGGCAGCGCCGACGGCGGCCGGTATGGCGCCAGCGCCCCCAGCACGAAGCCCCACTCGCCGAACGAGGGCACGTAGGCGTGGTAGGGGTGCACCTCGAAGCCCGCCTGCCTCATGGTTTCAACGATGCACCAGTAGGAGCGCCGCGCGAACAGCGGCGAAGTGCTCTGCACGGCGGCCATGCCGCGCGCCGTCAAGTGGCGCGCCAGCAGCCGGTAGAACGCGGTTGTGTA
>JBEKLW010000089.1:0-7895 GCA_050008815.1 Bryobacteraceae bacterium | reverse complement strand
AAGCGGCCCGCCGCGACGGTGCCGAAGTGAATCTTCACCAGCAGCCGGCACTCCCAGCCCTGCTCTTCCATGAAGCGGTCCGCCGCGTCCTTGAGGTCGACGAGCGCGAGCACGCCGCGCTCGGCGCGCTTCGGCGGGAACACCGCCAGCATCCCGTCCCCGATGAACTTCACCACGCGCCCGCCGCCAGCCGCGATCCGCGATCCGGCGAGCGCGTAGTACCGGTCCATCACGCGCGCCACCACCAGGTCCTCCAGCCGGTCGGCCTGGGCGGTGTACCGGGTGAAGTTGGTGAACGCGACCACCATGCGCGATGTCTTCATCGTCCGCGCTCGCGGCGGAACACGTCGGTGCTGACGTACCGCAGGCCCGAATCCACCATGATCGTCACGACCGTCGCGCCGCGACCCAGTCGCTCGGCGACCCGGAGCGCCGCCACGACGTTGGCGCCGGACGACGTGCCCGCGAAGACCCCCTCCTCGCTCGCGAGGCGCCGCGCCATCGCCTTCGCGTCCGCCGTGGATACCGCCATCAGCTCGTTCACCTCCTCGGGCTCCCACAGCGGCGGCACGAACCCGATGCCGATGCCGTCGATGCCGTGGCTGCCGCCGGGGCGTCCCGCGAGCACCGCCGACTCCGCCGGCTCCACCGCCACCACGTGGATTGTCGCGCCGCGCCTCCGGAGCCCGCGCGTCGCGCCGTGAATCGAGTGGGCGGTCCCCACGCAGTGGACGAAGGCGTCCACGCGCCCCTCGGCCTGCTCCCAGATTTCCTCACCGAGCGGGATGTAGCCCCCCAGCGCGTCCCTGTTGTTCAGTTGATCGCACCACCAGTGGCCGGGACGGCCGCCGAGCGCACGCGCCTCCTCGATCATCTGCCGGACCACCTTCTCGGTGATCCCGCCGCCGCCGCTCCGCACCAGGGTGATCTCGGCGCCGAGGGCCTCCATCATCAGCCCCTTGTCCTGGCTGAATGCGTCGGAGAAGACGATGCGCGCCTTGTAGCCTTTGGCCGCGCAGACGAAGGCGAGGGACACACCCGTCGTCCCACCCGTGTACTCCACGACCGTGCCGCCGGGACGAAGGCGGCCGTCGGACTCCGCCGCATCGATCGCGGCCACGGCCATCCGGTCCTTCATGCTTCCGGTGGGGTTGGCGTACTCCAGCTTCACCAGCACGCGGGCGGCGCCGGGCGGCGGGAGCCGCTTCAGCTCCACCAGCGGCGTGTGGCCGATCGCGTCGAGCACGGTCATGGGTTGCCTCCCGGCCGTAGCGCGGCGACGTCGCCGCACAGGCGTCGCACCTGCTCGTCCAGGATGGTGAGGGCAGGGGGCAGCGCCGGCTCCCCGGCGTGGGCGCGTCGCAGCGCATCCGCCGCGCCGGCCATCTCGGCCACCTGGGCCTCGAGCAGGGACTGAACGCCGGCAGCGGGCCCGCCTGCCGCCGCCTGGCCGGCTACGCGGGAGCGTTCGGCCTGCAGCTGGTCCCAGAGGGCCGTGAGGAACCGCTCCGCCGCCGCGGGATCCGTCTGACGGAGTGCGTACCAGACTTCGTAGGGCAGGGAGGTCTCCTGCCGGATGCGCGCGCCGCGTCTGCGACGCAGGGCGACCAGGCGCCAGAGCGCGAAGCCGCAGGCGCCGGCGATGACGACGAGTGCGAGGGGGATCAGAGCGCGTGCCATGACATCTCCCGAATGCGGGCGGTCACGCCGCCAGTCCTGCACGCAGGAGCCGCGTCACTCCTAGCGCCACGAGCAGCGTGCCGGCGGTGAGGCCCAATGCAACCACCGGCGACGGCGGACCCCAGACGAGGGCGGACAGGCCTGCCGCCGCGGCGAGCGAGACGGTCCAGGCGGCGAGGACGCGAGAGGCCCAGGGGCGCCACCCGAAGGTCGTCAGCACGCTGAGCAGGCTCAGGAGTCCGCACGCCACCTGCACGACGGTCTCGAGCTTCTGCCCCAGATTGCGGGACCGGGGGATCTGGCGGACAGCACCCGACAGCGCCCCCCAGGCCACCGCCAGCAGGACCAGCGTGGCGAGTGCCAGGAGGATGCGCCGCCCCACCCGGCGCAGCCTCACGCGAGTCGGCGGACGTCAGCTTGAGTGGCCACCTCTTCCTGCTCCTCCGCGCCGAACACCACTGCGGCCGCGCCCGCCCGCCACACCTGATGCCCTAGGCCCGACTCGGATGAAGCACGGTGAAGTATCCGTAGCCGGCCGCCAGGAGTCCATAAATCACGACGTTGGACCAGCCGACCGCCGTCATCTGGCCGCCAAGCTGGACCGCGAGCGACGCCAGCAACCCCACGCAGTCCTGTATCAGCAGCGCCAGCGCGATCGCGCGCCGTGTCTCGACCGCTGTCGACTGGCGACCAAACCACATCAGTGTCGCAAGGCCGAGGAGTGAGCCACCCAGGAGCCGGGCTGTCCAGACACCCGCCGCGTCGAGCGGCAAGCCGTAGAGCGCGCACAACTGACGAGGCACCAGCGTGCAGGTCAGCCCGAAGAAGACAGCCAGGATCACATTGATGGTGAACAGGCGGCGTAGGCTCATCCGGCATCCTCCCATCTGGCGCGCGGGTCAGGCCGGGCCCCGTACATGAAGTAGAGATTGACCCCTCTGGCGTAGACCGCCGACGAAAGGACTACATCCGAAACGCGATCGGTTGAACTGAATCCGAGCGCCAGTGCATCGTAGTTGTCGTATGCGAGTTGATTGGCCGTCGGAAGTCTCTTGCGCACGGCGGAGAGAGCCACCCGTGCGAGCGCCCGGCCGCTGCTGGCGCCGGTCAGGCAGCACCGCGGCTCGGCGGTGCGCTGAACGGGTTTTCGTCCGCCGACGGGCCGTAGATCGCGGGCAGCGGGACGCCCAGCAGCCGCAGATAGACACACAACTCGCCCCGGTGGTGATACCAGTGGTTGAACATCAGCGATCGCGCCAGTGTGAGTCGGGGCACGGCAAAGAGCTCCTGACTGCCAACCCGCGCGTGGTATAAGCCGGACGCCTGCTCCTCATCCAGCTGTGCCAGCCAGCGGCGCGCAGCCGCTACACTCTGCTCCAGCGCCGGGAGTAGCTGTCCCGCTTCGACCGAGGCAGCCCCACCGAAATCCACGACCGCAAAGTCGACCCCGTCCGCCGCGAGATGTGCCGCGAACGCACCCGGGATCTGCGCCACATGCAACGCGAGCTCTCCCAGGGTCATGGACTTCGGGTGTGGCCGCCAGGTGAGACGGTCGCTCGGCACGCGTTCGAGGAGCCGCCGGGTGGCGTCAGCCTCTTGCTCCAATTCTGCCAGCAGCGGGGTAGCAGTGTTCACCATGACGCATGCCTCCAACGGTGGCCTGATGAAATGCGCTTCAGCGGCGGACGACTGCCGCCAGCCACACGACACCTGCAGTACTTCAGGTCAACTGTCCAGCTACACCGCTCCACGAGCCGCGTGCCCGCCAGCTGGAGGTGCGGGGTAGGCAGCTCCTAGGGATTGCCCTCGTCGAAGAACAAGAGGAAGTCCGTAGCTGGCGGCGTTCGGCCCATCTGCCGCAGCAGCGTGACGACCTGGCCTCGGTGGTACGACGAGTGGTTCACGACGTGCTGCATCATGTGCACAAGGGCATACTCCCAGCGCTGGCCTTGTAGGTTCACGTAGGCGATCCGCTCGCCGAGACGGTCCTCTGTCAGCCCTGAGATGAAATCCTCTCGGTCGCGTTCAACGTCAGCCCAGCGGCCTTCGATCGCCGCTACATCCGGGTACTGGTCCCCGTCGAACACTTCCTTGGGGGAAGTGCCTTGCCACCTCCGAAGCCATAGCCACTCCGCCCACAGCGTGTGGACGAGCGTGCCCCGCACGGACCCATGGCTGGTGCCGACCTCCCGCGTAAAGTCGGCAGGGGCGAGCACACGACTGGCCGCGAGGAGCCGATGGTTGGCCCACCGGCTGTAGGAGAAGAAAGTGCGAATCTCTTTGAGGTTCACGCGATGCATCTCCTGGGCTGCCTTATGAACCGCTCCCGACTACCGGGCCGATGACCTGTTCAGGGCTGCAGCGGCGCGTATGAGCGTCTTGAAGGCATCCCCATCCATTTCATCACCCTCATGGAAATCGATCGCGCGCCTGGCGTTGCCTTCAAGGCTGGAGTTGAATAGCCCTGAAGGGTCCTTGAGCGAAGCGCCCTTGAAGAAAGTCAGCTTCACGACGCTCTTGTACGTCTCGCCGGTGCAGATCAGTCCATCGTGAGACCAAACCGGAACGCCTCTCCACTTCCACTCCTCGACCACCTCAGGGTCGGCCTGTTTGATGAGAGCGCGGACATGGGAGAGCGTCTTGCCCCTCCAGTCATCCAGTTCCTTGATCCTCGCGTCGATCAGCCGTGCAGGGGATCCGCCCTTGGTCGTTGCGCTCTTTCTCATATTGTCTGCACCTCATTCGGCCGTTCTTCTATCTTGGGAAGTACCAATCACCAATTGGTCATGACGGGGAACAAGAGAGCTAGGGGCATGGAGAAGGTGAATCCGGCGCGGCTTGGCACGAGAACATAACGCTCCCCGCTCCGGCGCTGAAGAAGCTCGTCCAGACCGGCTGTCGGTCCAACGACCGGCAATGCGCTGCGGCGCGCCAGCGCCGGCAACTCCATTGTCCTGCTAGGCGCCTCGGCACGGTTCGGCCCGTGCAGCAGGGTCAGACGCAGATTGCCTCGTGGGGCGGATCGAATGTCGCCAAACCAGGAATAGCACGGCTGCCGCCACGAAAGGTACGGCTGGAGCGCCGCCGCGCCAAAGCCCATACGCCAAGGCCGTGAGAAGGCCGATGGCGAACGCGCCCATAACCGCGACCGGCCGGAGCCCCAGCCGGAGAAGCGCCGTAGCGGCGACTCCGCCGATGAGAAGATCGCCGATACCGACGATCGGAACGACGCGATTGCGAATCGGAACGACCAGAGTGAGATACAGCAGAAAGTCGCTCGTACCCTCTCGATACCGCTCGACAAGCATGCGAGAAACGCCACCCGACACCGACAGCATGTCGACAACGGCTGCAACAATGAGGAACGCGGTGACTGCTCCCGGAGTCCGGAGTCCGCGTTCGAGTAAGAGGACACCGCCGACGGCTCCCGTGAGAACAGCGAGGTCCATCACGGGCCAGGCCGATGGCCGAAGGACCAGAACCGCGCAATAGGTCAGCAGGCAGCAGCCTGCCAGAGGTTTCGTCCAGGAAGGCGCGATACGAGGAACCCACCTCGCCGCCAAGACGACAGCAACGAGGCCGCCCAATGTCACGAATGCCGCCAAGATCGAGAAGAGTGAACGAGACATATCCGCTTGACCCCCTCGAGTGCGCCTGACGAAGTGCCCCTCAGCGGCGGGCCTTCACCCGCCAGCCACACAACACCTGCATTCCCTCAGCTCAACTGTCCAGCCACCCAACTCCACCAGCCGCACGCGCCCGGCCGCTGCTGACGCGGGTTAGACGCACTCCAGCGATTGGACTCCGGGAGACGCTTGTCCTTCTTGAGGGGGCGGAAACGCGGACGTCCCGGCTCGTGCCCCCGTCCCTGACCTTGGCTGCTATCGGAACTCATGCCTCCAGGACGTGCACTTGCTATCCCGCTCCGCCCTGCCAGTCATCTCCGCCACGGTGATCTCAACCGCAGAGCACTTCGCCACCTCTTCGGTAGTGAGCTCCTTCGCGTCTCGCTGGAGACAGCGGTTGAACGTGCTCAGAGCCCGGCGACGCTCCTCAATGTCGTCAATGATCCGTGCCCTCCCGTAGCAGATCACGCTGTCACTGTTCACGTGGCAAACCGCGCCCTGCGGGTGGCGAACCACCTCGCCGAACTGGCGGGCAACTGTGAAACACACACGAGGATTTGACCGGATACAATCCAACTTCTTGCCTGCCGGAGCACCGTGGAACAGTATCTTGCCCGCAACATAGCCGTAGGTCAGCGGAACGACGTATGGCTGCCCGCCGACTGACAGCCCCAGGTAGCCGACTCGCTCCTCAGTGAGAAGAGTCTCCATTTCCCGACGTGATTTGCCGAGTACGTCCGGAGAGGCCATCTGCTGCCTCCTGAGAAAGTGGAGCGGCGGCTATGCACCCTACACCCGCGAGCCACTGGCGTCCGCCTGACGAAGTGCGCCTCAGCGGCAGGCCTCACGCCCGCCAGCCACACAACACCTGCCATACCTCAGGTCAACTGTCCAGCCACCCAACTCCACCAGCCGCACGCGCCCGCCCGCTGCTGACGCGGGTTAGGCGGCACCGGCCAGCGGCGCCACCCTCACGCTGGCCTGCCCCCGTTCACTCGGCGCGGGCGCGTCAGCCAGGCGACAGCGACGGCCAGCGCGAAGAGCGCAACGCCGGCTGCCGGGTTGTTGTGCAACAGCGCCAGAGACAGCACGACCGCTGTCCCCACGGAGCAGCCGAGCACGACGGCCCCGTAGAATGGCATCCATGGCGAGAGCACGAGCAGGGCTCCCGTCACATCCAGCGCCCCAGTCAGGTAGCGGAACCACTGACCCCAGCCGATCGCTGCGAACAACTGGACCGTCTGCGGTTGCGACGTGAGCTTAGCAGCACCTATGACGAGAAACGCCACGCCGAGAAGCGCCCTGAGGACCCAAGTTGCGATTGAGCGTGGCGTGCCCGTTGATGCCGGGGTCATGTGTTTTCTCCGTGCCGCCTAACGAAGTGCACCTCGGCGGCGGGCCTGACGCCCGCCAGCCCCACAACACCTGCACTCCCTTAGGTCAGCTGTCCAGACGTCAGTCTTGAGCCGGTCGGGATTACCGACTGTTCTGCTCCCGTGGCCGCTGACGCTCGCCTCACGCATCCGCGTTACCTTGCTGGCGGACCCTAGAGAGAGAACCCTATGTCCGTTCGCACCAGATGTGGTTTCCTCCTCGCGATCGCGGTTGCCGGCGCGCTTCCCGCGGCGGCGCAGGAGACGGTGTTGCTTCGACTCGACCCGCCGGTCGGCCAAGTGACCCGCCAGCGCCTGGAAAGCAAGATGTGGATGCGGAGCGGGACCGTCATGCCGAGCGACACGACCGCGCCCAACTTCAGTCAGGTGATGTTCAGCACTCAGACTGTGGCGGCGGACGAGGCAGGGATCCGCACGATCACCACCGTGATTGACTCGTCGCGACTGGAGATGGGTCCCGGTGCGCCTCAGCTGGGGGCAGGGGCGGATTTGCTCAAGGGTACGAGGACGATCCAGCGGGTGAATGCCGACGGCGATCTGCTCTCGTCCAGCACCGTGCCTGGCCCTAATGCCCCGCCCATGATGGTGGGACAGATGGGCGGTTTCGGAGCGCCCCCGGGGCAGCAACGCTATCCGAAGCACCCGCTGCGAGTCGGGGATACGTGGACGGACACCACGACGCAAAGTGGGCAGGGTCGCTCGGCGACCACCGTGACCACGCTGCGGGTGGAGCACATCGAACAAAGCGCCGGCTCTCAGTTGGCCACCATATCCGTGAAGGGTGGCAGCAGCGTCCCGGCGGACAGCGCACATGCGACCAGCGTCACTGGGGAGCTTACCGGCGAGATGGTCGTGGATGTCACCCACCGCCGCATGGTGAGCCTCATGAACGAGAGTCGCACGCGGATTGATTCCCCGAACGGTCCGCAGTCCTCCTTCATGCGGATGACCATAACCCTGATCGAACCCTGAGGTGCCGGCCGGCGCTCCTCGACACTCTCGCGTGCCAGTCTAACGTTGGGACCGGCGCGCCCGGCCAGCTGCAGGCGCGCTCAGGCATCACTCCCGTGCCTCCCAGCTAGTGTAGTGTCGCCAAAGTCGCTTGGGCTTTGCGGACCTTGGCGAGAATGTGGGTGACGCGGGCCGTCCAGACGAACGGGGTCGGGGCGACGTTGCGGCGGTCGATATAGGCGAG
>JBEKLW010000088.1:0-7934 GCA_050008815.1 Bryobacteraceae bacterium | reverse complement strand
TCCTCTCCGTCCACGCACTCAAGCAGGACCTCCGCGCGCATGGCCTCCACACCGTCTGCGAATCCGCCCGCTGCCCCAACCTGCACGAGTGCTTCGGACGCGGCACCGCCACCTTCCTGATCCTCGGCAACCGCTGCACGCGCAACTGCGGCTTTTGCTCCGTCCCCGCAGGACCGGCGGCGGCGCGCGAGCTCGACCCCGGCGAGCCGGCCCGGGTGGCTCGGATGGCGGCGGCCATGCGGTTGAACTACGTCGTCATCACCAGCGTCACTCGCGACGATCTCCCCGATGGCGGCTCGCACCACTTCTCCCAAACCATCCGCGAGATCCGCCGAGCGCTGCCCGCGGCGCGCGTCGAGGTGCTCACGCCGGATTTCCGCGGCGATTGCGGCGCGGTGGCGCGCGTGCTCGACGCCGCCCCGGACGTCTTCGGCCACAACATTGAGACCGTCGAGCGGCTGTATCGGACCGTGCGGCCGCAGGCCGGCTACCGCCGCTCCCTGGGCGTGCTCGAGTTCACGCGGGGCTACCGGGCCGACGTGCTGATTAAGTCCGGACTGATGGCGGGCCTCGGGGAGACGCCCGAGGAGGTCCAGCAGGTCCTGCGCCACCTCCGCGCGGCCGGGACCGACATCGCCACCATCGGGCAATACTTGCCGCCGGCGCGGCGGAACCTGCCGGTGGCCGAGTACGTGCCGCCGGAGCAGTTCGACGCCTGGCGTGACTACGGCCTCTCGCTGGGGTTCAAAGCGGCATTCAGCGGGCCGCTGGTGCGGAGCTCATATATGGCGGACGCCGTGAGTGAGCAGGTCCGATGCGCGTGAAGATGCTCTCCAGGAACTCGGCAAAGAACGTTTCTGCCTCTCCCGCTGCGGGGCTTCCGCGCCGCGGGCGCCCTGCCGCGCGGTTGGCGCTGTCGGCGGCCACCGCCGTCCTGCTGATTCTGTGTTTCCCAAGGTTCGACCTGGCCTGGCTGGCGCCGGTCGCGCTGGCGCCGCTGCTCATCGGCGCCGCCCTCGAGCGCGCGCCGTGGCGGCGTTTTCTCAACGGCTGGATGGCGGGCGTCATCTACTGGGCGGGCGTCTGCTACTGGATCCAGGGCGTCCTCGCCGAGCACGCCGGAATGGCAGCCTGGGCGGCGTGGCTGGCCTTCTGCCTGTTCTGCGCCTACAAGGCGCTGCACATGGCCTTCTTCGCGTGCCTGGCCGGTCCTCTGATGACGCGGCGCTGGGCGGCCCTCGGCGTGCCCGCGCTGTGGGTGGCAATCGAAAGCACGCACGGCGGGCTCGGCTTTTCCTGGCTCAACCTCGGCAGCGCGGGCATCGACATGCCGCTGCTGGCGCCCTTGGCGCCGTTCACCGGCGTCTGGGGCATCTCGTTCGTCTTCGCCATGCTGGCCACCGGGGCGGCCCTGCTCGCCCTCGGCCGCCGGCGCCGCGAGCTGGCGCCGCTGCTCGTTCTGCCGCTGCTGGCCCTGCTTCCCAAGCTGCCCGCGCCCGAGCCGGGCACGCAAGTTGCGGTGCTCGTGCAACCGAACGTTTCCGCCGAGGCCTTCTGGTCGGCTGAGTGGGCGAGCGCGATGCGCGAGCGCATCGTGACGCTCACCCTCGAGCAGGCGACGGCGGGAGCCGGTGAGCGGCCGGCACTCATCGTCTGGCCCGAAATGCCCATGCCGCTCTACTACTATCAGGACCCGGGCTTCCGGGACGAGGTGAACGGTCTGGCGCGGCGCACCGCCGCCTACCTGATACTGAACGTCACGCCGCGCAACGCCGCGGGCGCGCCGCTCAACTCCGCGCTCCTGGTTTCGCCGCAAGGCGCTCCGGCCGGGCGCTACGACAAGGTCAACCTCGTCCCCTTCGGCGAATACGTGCCCAGGTTGTTCCAGGCGCTGGTCGAAAAGGTCTCGAGCGAAGCCGGCGACTTCGCGCCGGGCCAGCGCCAGAGGGTCCTGCCCGCGGGTGAGCACAAGATCGGCGCGTTCATCTGCTACGAGTCGGTGTTCCCGGATTACGTGCGGCGGTTTGCGATGCTGGGCGCGGATCTGTTCGTCAACATCTCCAACGACGGTTGGTACGGCAGGAGCGCCGCCCGCGACCAGCACCTCCGGATCGTGCGCATGCGGGCGGCCGAGAACCGGCGCTGGATTCTGCGCGCCACCAACGACGGCATCACCTCCACCATCGACCCCGCCGGGCGCCTCCGCCGCAACCTGCCCTCGTACGTGGCTGGGGCAGCGCGCACGAGCTTCTCCTACCTGAGCGCGACCACGTTCTACTCACGCCATGGCGACTGGTTCGTCTGGGTCTGCATCGTGCTCGCCGCGGCGGGGCTGGCCGAGGCGCTGCCGCGGCGTTCTCCGGTGGGGCGGGCAGTTTTGCCCGCACGGGACGGCCACGTCCCGCAGTAGTAGGACCGGCCGGTGGGGCAGCCAGTCTTGCCCGCGCGGGACGGCCACGTCCCGCGCTCGTGTCGAGGGCTCCGCGCGCGTCACCAAGCGGCCGGCCGCTGACCGTGCGGCAGGCCGGGACGCGCCGCGGCAGATTGCTGGTGAAACAAGCCGGGCGAGCCCGATCTTCTCACACCGTTCGAAGCGAGGCGCCGCGCGAGGCCGGCAGATTCAAGGCGCGCGACGGGGTGAGCCCGCAGGTCCGTTCCGGATCGAGGACTCACCCCGAGCGCAACGCGGAAGATGCCGGCCTCCCGCAAGCCGCAGCCGAAGGCGTGTGAGAAGATCGGGCTAACTACCTGGATTGCCAGGCCCGGCGCAGCTTGGCGTAAGTGGCGGGCAGGTCCTCGGGCAGCACGCGGGTCTCGCCAATCGTGGTCATGAAATTGGCATCGGCGGGCCAGCGGGGAACCACGTGCACGTGCAGGTGCTCGGCCACGCCCGCCCCGGCGCACTCGCCCAGGTTCAGGCCAATGTTCATCCCCCGCGGCTGGTAGATGGAACGCAGATGACGCTCGGCCTCCCGGGTCAGCTCCATCAATTCGGCGAACGTCTCCGGCGGGGTGGCCTCGAGCGTGGCCACGTGCTCGTAGGGAACCACCATCAGGTGCCCGGTCGTGTACGGGTACAGGTTGAGGATGACGTAGCCGAGCCGCCCGCGGTGGACGATGTAGTTCTCCTGGTCCCGGTTCTCAGCCACTTTCTGGCAGAAGATGCAGGCCTCTTCCGGCGTGGCGGCGCTCACGTAACGATAGCGCCATGGGCTCCAGAGACGATCCATGGCGCTAACCGCGCGGCAGAGACAACGCTGCGCTCATCATGCGGGAAAGCTGCGCCGGCTCACAGCTCCGGCAGGGCCTCATCCCCGGATGCGGCGGGCGCCGTTGGGGCGGCGTCGCCGCCCGGCGCGGCCGAGCTGTTGACCAGGTCCTTCAGCTCCTTGCTCGGCTTGAAGAAGGGGATGCGCTTGGCCGGCACCTCGACGCGCGTGCCAGTCTTGGGGTTCCGCCCGATGCGCGGCTGCCGCTGGCGCGTCCGGAAGCTGCCGAACCCGCGGATTTCGATCTTCTCCCCGCCGCGCAGAGCGCGCACGATGCTGTCGAAAATCGTCTCGACGATGACCTCTGAGTCCTTGCGGCTCATCTCCACGACTCTGGAAACTTCTTCGATCAGTTCCGCTTTCGTCATATGTAACCGTCTCCTTGTGCCTCCAGGCGCCTGCGGCGGCGGCCTACCTCCGCGCGCACCGGCCAGGCGCCGGGCTGGCGGAGAACTCGACAACCACTACGAGCGGACCTCCCCCTGCCCTTTCATATTCATGACTTCCTCGATCGTCAGGGTGGCGGCGGCGGCACGGCGCTGATACTCCTCCAGGCGCGTCCGCTCCTCGTCCTCGCCCAGCGCCCGTACGCTCAGGCCGATCTTCTTTTCCGCCTCGCTCATCTTGATGATCTTAAAATCGCACTCCCGGCCGATCTCCAGCGGCGACTCGTCCTTCTTGCGCTCCTGCGCGCCCGGGATCTCCGAATTGTGACACAACCCCTCGACGCCTTCGGCCAGTTCCACGAACACGCCGAAGTTCGCCGCCCGGCAGACCTTGCCGCGCACCACGTCGCCGATCTGGTGCGAGCGGAAGAACACCTCCCAGGCGTCCGGCTGAAGCTGCTTGAGGCCCAACGACATGCGGCGCTGTGCGGCGTGGATGTGCAGCACCACCGCCTGCACCGGCTGCCCCTTCTTGAGCACCTCGGAAGGATGCTTGATCCGCTTGGTCCAGGAGACGTCGGAGACGTGCACCAGCCCGTCGATGCCTTCCTCGACCTCGATGAACGCGCCGAAATCGGTCAGCTTGCGCACGCGGCCCTCGACTACCGAGCCCACGCTGTAGCGCTGCTCGACCGTGGTCCAAGGGTCGGCCTCGAGCTGTTTGATGCCCAGGGAGATCCGCCGCTCCTTGGGTTGCACCGCCAGCACCACCGCCTCCACCTGGTCGCCGGGCTTGACCACCTTCGAGGGATGCTTCATCCGCCGCGACCAGGTCATCTCCGAGATGTGTATCAGCGCCTCGACGCCGGGCTCCAGCTCGACGAAGGCCCCGTAGTCGGTGATGCTCACCACGTGGCCCACCACGCGCGTCGTGGGCGGGTAGCGCTCGGCCACGGTCGCCCACGGATCCGGCAACAGCTCCTTGAGGCCCAGGGAGACGCGCTCCTTCTCGCGGTCGAACTTCAGCACCTTGACCGTGACCTCGTCGCCGACGTTCACCACTTCGGAGGGATGGTTCACCCGGCCGTAGGACATGTCGCTGACGTGCAGCAGGCCGTCGATGCCCCCCAGATCCACGAAGGCGCCGTACTCGGTGAGGTTCTTCACCACGCCGGTGACGACCGCGCCCTCCTGCAGCGCTTCCAGGGTGCTGCGCTTGCGTGCGTTCTGCTCGTCGTCGAGGGCCAGCTTGCGCGAGACCACGACGTTGCCGCGCCGGCGGTTCACCTTGACGATCTTCACCGGAACGTCCTGGCCGGTGAAGCTGTCCAGATTGTGCGTCGGGCGAACATCCACCTGCGAGCTGGGCATGAAGGCCGTTACGCCCACGTCCACCGATAGCCCGCCCTTGACGCGGCCCAGAACGCGGCCGGAGACCATCAGGTTCTCGCGGTGGGCTTTCTCGAGGTTCTCCCAGGCGCGCAGCCGGCTGGCCTTCTCGTGCGAGAGCAGGATGTAGCCCTCGACCTCGGGCCCGTGGCGGTCGATCATCACGTCGATGGTGTCGCCGGGCTGCGCCGCGACGTGCCCATCGGGCTGCACGAACTGCTCAATCGGCACAAGCCCTTCGGACTTGTACCCGAAATCCACGATGACTTCTTTGTCGGTGACCTTCAGGACCCGGCCCTGGAGGATCTCGCCCTCCGAGGGCGGCGCGAAATGACCGTAGTCCTCGATCAGATGCTCGTAGTCTTCCTCGGGCTGGGAAGGCTGCGGTCTACCGCGGACGTCATCGCGCTGGCTGGCCATGGCCGGGTCTCCGGGTGCGATCTGTCGGCGAAGCAGCACGCGGGCCCGGTGCCAAGTGGTTTGGCGAGCAACATCGGCAAGCCACGGTTCCAACCCCGTCCACCCTACGAAGCAAAGTCGTTGTACCCCTTCGATCCGCCACCGACAAATCGTTGATAGATCAGTACTTTAGAAATAGTATCCGAGCAGGGGGGCGTTGTCAACACGCCCCCGAAGGCCAAACGCCAGGATTTTAAAGGGAATTCCCGGATCAGGCCCGGTCCGCTCCCGGGCGCTCCGTTGCCCTCCGAGCGCCCCTTCCCTTACAATGAGAGGCGCCGGAGGGCGGCTTGGCCGCACGGCGCCAGGCAGCCGGGGGCGGGAGTAACTCAATGGTAGAGTCACAGCCTTCCAAGCTGTTGGTTGCGGGTTCGATTCCCGTCTCCCGCTCCATTCCACCGCCGGGGAGCGCGGCGGTTCGGCTGGCGTAGCTCAGTTGGTAGAGCATCTGATTTGTAATCAGAGGGTCGGGGGTTCGACTCCCTCCGCCAGCTTCAACCCCTTCTCGTGGTAGGGTGGCCAGATGCGGCCACTTCTTCTGCTTGTCCTCTCCGCGGCCTCGCTCTTCGCACAAACCCCCGCGGTCGCGGCCTTGAATCAGCCGGTCGAACCGTTCCGGATCATCGGCAACATCTACTACGTCGGCGCTTCGGACGTTACCTCGTATCTGATCGCGACGCCGGAGGGTCACATCCTCCTCGACAGCGGGTTCGCCGAGACCGTGCCGCAGATCCGGGCGAACGTCGCCCGGCTGGGCTTCAAACTCGAGGACATCAAGGTGCTGCTGAACAGCCAGGCGCACTATGACCACGCGGCAGGCCTGGCGGAGCTGAAATCGCTGACCCGGGCGCGCCTGCTGGCCAGCGCGCAGGACGGCGCCCTGCTGGCGCGCGGAGGCCGCGGCGACTTCGCCTACGGCGACCGGTATCCGTACACACCCGTCTTCCGGGATGCGGTGGTCCGGGATGGCGAGGAGGTCCGGGTGGGGAATACCGTCATGACGGCACACCTCACTCCGGGCCACACCAGGGGCTGCACGACGTGGACCACCACCGTCCAGGAGCAGGGGCAAACCTACCACGTCGTTTTCGTGTGCGGGCTTTCGACTCCCGGGTACCGCCTGGTGGACAACCCGGACTGGCCGGAGATTCTGAAGGAGTTCGAAGCTACCTTCCGCAAGCTGCGCGCGCTCGACTGCGACGTATTTCTGGGAGCGCACGGAGGCTGGTATGGCCTCGCGGCGAAATCCGAAGCCCTCCGCAAGGGTGCGCGGCCGAACCCGTTCATCGATCCGGCCGGATACCGCCGGTTCCTCGACGCCTCGGAGGCGGCCTTCAAGAAGGAGCTGGCGCGGCAGCGGGCGGAGACGCGGCCGTAACGTTAGGCTCTCACGCCGCACCGTTCGTCGTCTTCGAGACCGCTATGGGCGACGGATCTGAGCCGGCCCCGTGGAGGCGTGGAACGCCTGGATGCGGTGGCGCAGCTCGTCGCGCGCCGCGCGGAAGGCGGCCAGCCGCAGGTCCGCTCCGCCCTCGACGGCGGCCGGGTCCTCGATGGACCAGTGGAGCATCCGGACCGCGCCGGGGAACAACGGGCAGCTCTGCCGGGCGCTGTCGCAGACCGTGATGACGTAATCGAACGCCCGACTGGTGAACTCCTCGACGCTCTTCGAGGTCTGGGCTGAGATGTCGATGCCGATCTCGGCCATCGCCCGGATCGCCTCCTCGCGCACAGAGGTGGGGCGAATTCCCGCGCTTCTAACGTCGAATTGCCCGCCCCCCAGGTGGCGGAGCAGGCCTTCGGCCATTTGGCTGCGCGCTGAATTGCCCGTGCAAAGGAACAGCACCCGCGGCATGGGTCCCCCCGTGTGCTACTTGACTTCCGGGCTGTTGGCGGTGGCGGGCTCCGCGCCCCAGTTCTCGTGGATGACGTTGCTCATGTCGGAGAAGAACGTACGCCGGCCGGTGCTGTTGAAGGCGACGGGATTAGCGTTGATCGTGTAACTGTTGGCGTTGCCCTGGAGAATGAACTGGTAGCCGTTCTTGACACCCTTGGCCAGCTCGCCGGGGATCAGGTTGGCGCCGCCCGGGCCCTCGCTGCCGCTGGCCGGCGGGCCCAGCTCCTCCAGCTTGGTCGCGTACCGGCCGAACTGCGACTGGTACTGCATCTCGGCGGTGTGGAGGGTCTGGATCTGTTTGATGACGGCCACTTCGCGCGCGTGCATGAGCACGCTCTTGGCCATGGGCAGGGCGATCATGATGATGGTCATGATGATCGCGATGACGATCAGCAGCTCGATCAGGGTGAAGCCCCGGCGCCGGCCGGATGCGGTCCTCTGGTTCATCGACACCCCCCGCGGCAGCGCATAGTCCACCTATATTGTGACGCCGGAAGAGGCGGGAGCGTGCAAGGCGGCCTGCCGGATCCGCCG
>JBEKLW010000087.1:0-7963 GCA_050008815.1 Bryobacteraceae bacterium | reverse complement strand
CAGGCCGCTCGACCTGCGCTGGGACGATGAGGTGTTTCTGACCGGGCCCGCCGAGATCACCGCGGGCGGCGAGTTCTACATGTAGCAGGCGGAACTGGAATGGAGAGCGTGGGCGTGGAATCGAAGACCTGGCAGCAGAAGCTCGAGGAGAAGATCCGGGCGCGCACGGCGCGGGTCGGCGTGGTGGGATTGGGTTACGTCGGCCTGCCGCTAGGCGTCGAGTTCGCCAAGGCGGGCTTTGAGGTCACCGGAATCGACGTCGGCGAGACTAAGGTCGCGCGCGCCAACGCGGGGGACTCCTACGTCCTGGACGTCCCGAGCGCGGTGCTCCAGCCACTGGTCTCCTCCGGCCGCCTGAGGGCCACCTCGGACTTTGCGGCGGTGGCCGGGCTCGACACTGTCAACATCTGCGTGCCGACGCCGCTGCGCAAGACCAAGGACCCGGACATGAGCTACATCGACGCGGCCTGCCGCGAGATCTCCCGCCACCTCCACCCGGGAATGCTCATCATCCTGGAGTCCACCACCTACCCCGGCACCACCGACGAGTTCGTCCTGCCGCTGCTGGAGAAGTCCGGGCTGAAGGTGGGGAGCGACTTTTTCCTGTGCTTCTCGCCGGAGCGCGTGGACCCCGGCAACGCGCAATACCAGACCGCGAACATCCCCAAGGTGGTGGGCGGCATCACTCCCGCCTGCACCGCGCTGGGCTCGTTGTTCTACTCCCAGGCGCTGGAGAAGGTGGTGCCGGTGAGCTCGACCCGGGTGGCGGAGATGGTCAAGCTGCTGGAGAACACGTTCCGCATGATCAACATCGGCCTGGCGAACGAAATGGCGCTGATGTGCGACCGCATGGGGATCGACGTCTGGGAAGTGATCGACGCGGCCGCCACCAAGCCCTTCGGCTTCATGCCCTTCTACCCCGGGCCGGGACTCGGCGGCCACTGCATTCCGATCGACCCCTTCTACCTCTCCTGGAAGAGCCGGCAGGCGGGCGTGGAGGCACGGTTCATCGAGCTGGCGGGCTACATCAATGGCCAGATGCCGCGCTTCGTGGTGGACAAGATCCAGAGCGCCCTCAACGAGCGGGGGAAGCCGCTCAAGGGCTCGCACATCCACGTCCTGGGCATTGCCTACAAGCGCGACATCGACGACCTGCGCGAATCGCCCGCGCTCGACGTGATGCTGCTGCTCAAACGCCGCGGGGCGCGCCTCAGCTACAGCGACCCCTTCATCCCGCGCCTGGCGCTGGAGGGGCTCGATCTCCGCTCCGAGACGGCCGAGACTGCCGGGGCGGCGGCCGACTGCGTGGTCATCATCACCGACCACTCGACGTTCGACTACGGCGCGCTGGTCGAGCGGGCGGAGCTGATCGTGGACACCCGCAACGCGCTGAAGGGCGTCGACTCGGCGAAAATCGTGCGGCTGTAGTCCGCACTTCTCACCAACCACCGGCTGCGGCGCGCGGTGGCCGCCCTTGGCGCGGGTGGGTGGTCACAAAAACCGGGTACAGACAGCCACTTTTCGCTTGCACGAGTCCATTGTTTTCAGCGAGCTCGGAGCGCGAAAAGTGGTGGTCTGGCCCCGGTTTTTGTGAGGGCGGTCGGCCGCGGAGCTGGCGCTCCGCCCCACAAAGCGCCTCCGCCCCACAGAGTGTGGCCGTGGGCCTGCTACGCTCCTCAAGCGCCGTATTCGCGCAAAGCGTGCTCGGCCAGGACGCCGTCCTTGCCCCCGGGATCCGTCGCGCGGGCTTGGTGGAACTGCTCGACCGCCGCGCTCGTCCGGCCACCCGCAAGCAACGCCCTGCCCATGCGGTAGTGGAGGCCTGCCACCCCCGGCCTGAAGCGATCGCCTGTCTTCTTGCCGGCTTCCTGGAGCGCCTGCTCTGCCTCGGCATGCCGGCCCAGCAAGAACAACGCCCAGGCACGGTCGGCCCAGAGATGACCGAACACGCCGCGGTCGGCCTGGCGCTGCAAGGGCGCGTTCCACTTGCGCGCGAGGCCCCGGCGGGTCAGTTCCAGCACCGCCTGGGCCTCCACGCCCTGCCGCAGGTAGATCTCCGCCAGCGTGCTGCAGGCGGCGGCTCCGTTCGGCCGAAGCTCGAGGGCTCCCTCTAAGGCGCGCATGGCCTCTTCATGCCGCTCCTGCTCGAGCAGCGCGCGGCCCAGATTGACCAGCGTGAAGCTCTGGCGCTCTCCGCCCTCCGCCTGGCCCGCCGCCAGAGCCTCGCGCAAAGCCTGCTCGGCCTCCAACTGGCGTCCCGCGAACAGGAGCGCCGTGCCTTTCAGGTAGAGCAGCGCCGCCTTGCTCACCGGCAGATGGCCCAGCCAGCCGATGCGGCGCAGCGCCTCGTCATAGTCGGCCCGGTTCATGGCTCGGAGGACCAGGCGGAACGGGAGTCCCTCCCACACCCAGCTCATCACGCCGAGCAGGATCAGGCAGCCCAGCAAGACCACGAACAGCGAATGGGTTCGATTGTGGAACACCGAATCCAGCCATTCAAAGATCTTTCCCAAGAAAATCAGGAACAGCGGCCAGGCGATCCATTGGCAGAAGGTCACCAGCTTGCGCGCCGCCGGCCTTTGCCGCCCGCTCCCCGGCGGCCTGCTCCGTCTCTTCACCGCGAGGGCGAACGATCCGGCAATCAGCGCCACGATGGCGAGGGTCACCAGCGCCAGCACCCAGCCTGGAGCGGCGGGCCAATATCGAAGGTGCAGCTTCCACAAGGCGAGGCAAGCGGCGCCCGAAAGCACCAGCGCGACCGCCAGCATCAGAAGAGTCTCCCGCTCGGAGAGACTCCGCGCCGTCCCCGCCTCTGGCCGTACCCCGGCCGCTCTCTCGACCACATCGTCCGTGCGCCTGCGCGCCTCCGCCCAGCCTCGGAACACCCACCGGGTGAGCAGGATCATGGTCGCGAACCCCACCAGGGCCAGCACGATCATGCCAAGCAACGGAGCCAGCGCGCGAAACCCCGGCCGTTGGTAACCGATCGCCCACACCCGGCCGCGCGGGCCAATCCCCACGTCGCGGACGATCATGCCGGGGACAGGCAGCGGCAGGCGCCTCCAGTTCCCCGACTCACACACCACCAGCGCCTCGCTGGTGGCGGCCCACAGCCGCGCGCCGTCCACGATCACCCGCCGGATGGCAGCCTTCGAAGAAACGCCCATCTCCGCCGCGCTGTATCGGGTTCGGATTCCGCCGTCGCGGGCCACCAACAGCAAGCTCGCGCCGTCCGCGACCCACACCTGCTCGGCCGCTGTTCCGACCAGGGTGGCGTGCTCTCTGCGGGCGCCCCCGGGCCGGACTTCGCGCCAGCCGGCCGCGTCCAGACGCCACAGCCCGTCGCAGGCCAGCCACAGCCCGGCGTCCGCGGTTCGCTCCAGCCGCGGCCGCGTGCACGCGCTCCGGTTGCCCCAGCGCACGTGCGGCAGGACGGACCGCACGCTGTCAACCTGCCAACGGCCGCCGTCGAAATGCGACAGATTGCCCCTCGCTCCGACGATCCAGACCTGCCCACTTCCCGCGGCCACCGACGCGGGTTCCTGGCCGGCGAGAGCCTCGGAATACGCGACCCAGCGCCGCCCAACGAAGTGGATGGCCGCTCCCTTGGTGGCGCCCCACACTTCCTCGCCGTCGAGGGCGAAGCCGCCCGCCAGCGAGCTTTCCCGCGTGTCGAAACTGGCGCCGTCGTAGGAGGTCCAGGAACCGCCGTCATACCGGCTGAGGCCGCCGCGGGATGTGGTATCCACCCACACGATCCCGGCCGGACTGACACGCAGCTCCCAGGGCTGGCCGGGCAGAAGCCCGGCCTTCTTCCACCCACTGCCCTCGACGAGATACACGGCCTCGGAATCCGGCGAGCTCGGCGGGCGGGGGGGAATGTGGCTGACGGACAGCATCATGAGCCCGGCCAGGACTGCCATACCCAGCAATCCAACCGCGGGGCGCAGCCGCAGCCAGTTTCTCCGCTCCGCGGGCCGAGGTCCTCCGGGCTCGCCAGCAGGTCTCATCCCGGCTCCGGACATCCGCACTACGGAAGTATATCCCCCAGAAGCTGCAGCCGGCCGGCTGGACGCGTGGGAAAACGGGTACAGGCAGCTCTGTCCACTCGCTGCGCTCGGGACAGAGTAGCCTGGCCCCGTTTTCGGCGCTAGCCGCACGGCGGAGGCGAGCCGCGCCCCTGCAGCGGAGCCTGGCAGTGGAAGAACCGGCCCGCCTCAGTGGGCCGTTTGCAGGTACTCGCCCGTAGTCGCGTTGACGAAGATCGAGAAGCTGCTCCTCGATACCGACTCGCCCCAGATCACCCTCCAGGCCGGACCCGGGAAGCGGGTGGTCTGCTCGAGCAGGAACCGGATCGGCAGCTCGGGGTGCTTCTGGGCGTAATCGGCGCCCTTCTTCATCGCCGTCTCCAGGGCAGCGGGCGAATCGACTTTGAGTGCCTGGATCGGGAAGGGCGAAACCGGGCCGCCGGGGGACCAGCTATCGCCCGGGCCGCCAACGACGCCCTCGCGCAGGTTGCTGGCGGTCGATTCGACCACCGAGTAGGTGTACCGGCGCGACTGCCTGGCGCTCTCGGAGACAAAGGTCGCCTCCCAGGCGCCCGCCTTGCCGCCCTGGCTCGGCACTTCCTTCAGATCCAGGGCGCCGACGCGCAGCAGCCGGCAGTCCGGGGCCCAGGCTCGGGCTTGTGTGTACATCTTGTAGACCGCCGAGAGCGCCGACACCGGTTCGGGCGGCGCGGTCGGCTTGGGCTTCTCCACGGGTTTGGGCTGTTCCGAGCAACCGCTCAGCAGCAGCGCCAGTGGCAGGGCGATAAGAGCGTAGCGTCGTTTCATGTCTGGATTCTCCGAAGCCTCATTCTAGCCGAAGATGGGGCGCAAGCCTACACCCATCCGCGGGTGCGCGACAGAAAGGTGGGAGCCACACGTCGGCTGTCCGTCTGCGGATGCCAAACGACGGCAAAGCCCACGCCACAACGCGGATTGTGGCGCGAACTTCAGTTTCGAACGTCGGCTGAAGCCGACGCTGCAGGCTGAAGCCCACGCCACGGTCGTGGTGAGAAAAACGGGCGAGCCGGCTCGCGGCTCAAGCCGCCGTACCTCCGGCCTGCGAAGCTTGCAGCGCCTGGTCGAGGTCCGCGAGGATGTCCTCGATGTCCTCGATCCCGACCGACACGCGCACGTACTCCGGAGTCACTCCCGTGGCGACCTGCTCCTGGGGCGTGAGCTGTGAATGCGTGGTCGAGGCCGGGTGGATCACCAGCGTCTTGGCGTCGCCGATGTTGGCCAGGTGGCTGGCCAGCTTCACCGAATCGATGAAGCGCACGCCGGCTTTGAGCCCGCCGCGGATGCCGAAGCCGAGGATCGCGCCCGCGCCGCGCGGCAGGTACTCCTTCGCCAGCGCGTGGTGCGGGTGGCTCGGCAGGCCGGGATAGTTCACCCACGCGACCGCCGGGTGCGACTCCAGGAACTCGGCCACCTTCTGCGCGTTCTCAACGTGCCGCTCGATTCTCACGTGCAGCGTCTCCACGCCCAGCAGGAACAGGAAGGCCGCGAAGGGGCTCATGCAGGCGCCGGTGTCGCGCAGCCAGTGCGTGCGGATGTGGAGGATGTAAGCCAGGTTTCCCACCGGCTTGAAGGCCTCGGCGAACACCAGCCCGTGGTAGGAGTCGTCGGGCGCGCAGAACTCGGGCCACTTCCGAGGGTTGTCCGCCCAAATGAACTTGCCGCTATCGACAATCGCGCCGCCGATGTGCACGCCGTGCCCGCCCAGAAACTTCGTCGTCGAGTAGACCACGATGTCAACGCCGTGGTCGATCGGCCGGAACAGCGCCGGCGTCAGCACCGTGTTATCGACCACCACCGGCAGCCCCAGCTTGTGCGCGGCGCCGGTAATGCGCTTCCAGTCCGGCACGTCGTTCTTGGGGTTGCCGATCGACTCCAGATAGACCAGCCGCGTGTTCCCGTCGGCCAGCTTCTCGATCTCCTCCGGGCGGTCCGGATCGAAGAAGCGCACCTCGATCCCCAGCTTCTTCAGCGTCTGCGTGAACAGCGTCCAGGTCCCGCCATACAGGCTGGTGGCCGAGAGGAAGTTCTGGCCGGCGTGCGTGATGGTGAGAATGGCGGCGGTGATGGCCGCCTGACCGCTGGCCAGCGCCAGCCCGCCGATGCCGCCGTCCAGCGCCGCCAGGCGTTTCTCCAGCACGTCATTGGTCGGGTTCGTCAGCCGGGAGTAGATGTTGCCGAACTCCTTGAGCGCGAACAGGCTGGCGGCCTGCTCGCTGGATTTGAACACGTAACTGGTGGTGGCGTAAATCGGGACCGCGCGCGCACTGGTGGTGGGGTCGGGCTCCTGGCCTGCGTGCAAGGCCAGCGTCCCTATTCGATAGTCCTGCTCTTGACCGGACATGGCGTTCCTTTCCAATTGAATACGGCCGGCGGCTGCGAATGGTTTCCGCCAGCCATCATGACTTTGTCTATCGAGTATATGGTATATGGCCTGACAATCGCAAGCAACGCAAGTTGTGACGGTGGCCTGCTTTTGTGCTAGAGTAGCGCAGAATTCGGAGGCAAGCCATGTTCTGTACCGGTTGTGGTCACCAGATGGATTCTGGGACCCGATTCTGCCCGGGCTGCGGAAGGCCCGCGGAAGCGCCGCCGCCGGCGGCGCAGCCGCCAGCTCCGCCACCCCCGCAAGCCGCATCCTACGCGCCGCCAGCGGCGCAGCCGTCAGCTCCGCAATTCCCGCAGGCCGCGCCCTACGCGCCGCCAGTGGCGCAGCCGCCAGCTCCGCAATCCCCACAGGCCGCGCCCTACGCGCCGCCATACAGCGCTCCACCGCCGTATGGAGTTCCGCCACCCTATAGCGCCCCGCCGCAGCCCCCGCAGGGCTACGCTCCGTATGCTGCTCCTGCGCCCCAATGGGCGCCGTACCCGATGGTGCGATACGCCGGCTTCTGGCGGCGGTTCGCCGCGTACCTGATCGACGGGCTTCTGATGGGCGCCGTCATCCTCGTCGTGTTCATCGTCCTGGGTCTGCTCGGCGCCTCCGCAGTAGCGGCTAGTGGAGAGGCGGGCGCGGCAGCGGCGTTGAGCATGTGTCTGTTTGTCGTGCCATTCCTCGTTGTTGGCGGCTGGCTGTACTTCGCGCTGATGGAAAGCTCGGCCAAGCAGGCCACGCTGGGCAAGATGGCCATTGGCATCAAGGTGACCGACCTCAACGGGAACCGCGTCTCATTCGGGCGCGCCACGGGCCGGCACTTCGCCAAGCTCGTCACCTCCCTGATTCCTCTCGCGATCGGGTGGATGCTGGCGGGCTGGACGGCGAAGAAGCAGGCCCTTCACGACATGATGGCCAGTTGCCTGGTGGTCTGCCGCGAGTAGGAATGTAGCAGGCCGCCGGCGCCCACGCAGAGTGAGCGGGGAGGGACGATGTTTTGCACGCGTTGTAGTCAACCGGTGGCGGCCGGAATGATCTTCTGCCCAGGGTGCGGGAGCCGGGTTGAAGGGTTACCTCAGCCGGCTGCGGATGCAGCCGGGCCGCCGCCGCAGCCTCCGCAGGGCTACGTTCCCCAGCCGGCGGTTCCGCCGCCGCAGCCCGGCCAGCCTTACTACCCGCCGGGTTACGGCCCGCCGCCGGGCTTTGGTCCGCCGCCGGGGTACGCTCCCTATGCCGCCGCGCCGCAGTGGGCGCCGTACCCGATGGTGAAATACGCCGGCTTCTGGCGCCGGTTCGCGGCTGCCCTGATCGACGGCCTGGCGTTTGGCGCCTGCTTCTGGATCGTCGCGTTCATCCTGATGCTCATCGCCGGGGTCGGCACCGGAGGATTCGCCGCGATAGAACCCGGGTCCGGGCCGCCGGTGGGGATGATCGTCCCCATAGTGCTTCTGGTTTACGTGGTTGGCCCGGCGGGTTTCTGGCTCTACTCGGCCCTGATGGAGAGTTCCGCCAGGCAAGCCACGCT
>JBEKLW010000086.1:0-7965 GCA_050008815.1 Bryobacteraceae bacterium | reverse complement strand
CCAGCTTCGATCCTCCGCGCACAGAAACTGAAAAGCGGCTGGCCAGAATCTGGAGTTCCGTGCTGAAACTCGAAGCGGTCGGCATCCGCGAGGATTTCTTCGCCCTGGGCGGGGACTCGCTTCGGGCTGTCGCCCTGGCAACCGAGATAGAGAAGGCGTTCGGCAAGAGATTGCCCGCGGCCGTATTCCTCCCAGAGCCCACCATCGAGGCATTGGCCCGCAGACTCGCCGAAGACGGCAGCGCGGTTGCGCCGTCCTGCTTGGTTCCCCTTCAGCCCTCCGGTGGACGGACCCCGCTGTTCTGCGTACATGCCTCCCCAGGGACGGTGCTGCTTTACCGCCAGCTCGCCGGACGACTCGCTCCGGACCAGCCCGTCCACGGCCTGCAGGCGGTGGGGCTCGACGGCGATCAAGCTCCACTCACTACCGTGGGCGAGATGGCCGCGCACTACATCGAAGCCATCCATGAGGCCCACCTGGCCGGGCCGTATTCTCTCTTGGGACACTGCCAGGGCGCCTACATTGCCTTGGAGATGGCCGTGCAGCTCCAGGAGCGGGGAGAATCCGTCGGCTTCTTGGGAGTTGTCAGCACGGACGCGACAGCCCGCGAGCCGTCATCCGTCCACGGTCACTTCCAGCGTCATTGGGCGCGACTCTCGCGGCTCACGGCACGACAGAAGTGGGGCTATCTCGCATGGCGCCTCGACTACCGCTGGCAGCGCGTCCGCCAAGCCGGCGCTGAACTGTTGTGCCGGCTCTGGCTGGCTTGCGGGCGGCCCCTGCCGCCGGCCTTGTTGCGACAGCGAATCGACGAACTCAACCACCGGGCGGGCGCGGCCTATCGGCCGCGCGCTTTCCGCGGCCGCATCACTTACTTTCATGGTGACGGTGATCCCTCCTTGGAGGCGCCGGCTTTCTGGGAGCGACTCGCCTCCGAAGGGGTTGACGTCCTGAAGGTGCCCGGCAGGGGTGCGGGGGTACTTCGAGAGCCGCACGCAGGCACGCTGGCCCGCACCTTGCGAGAGTGCCTCCCCGATTCTCCTCAATCATCCGTTGCGCAGTAGAGCAGCAGAGCAGCAGAGATGTGAGCGATCCGGCGTTGGAGATCCGCTGGCCCGCATTCGGGAGACGCTCCAGCGGGGCTGGGGTGAGGCCTGGCCGTCACCGAGGCGCTGCGCCGGGGCCAGGGTGAGCCTGACCGTCACCTCGCGACGCGGAGCGCGCCGGCGATGCAGGCCAGCACGAACAGCGCGGCGAACAGCAGAAGCGCGAGCTGGCTTCTGTCCATGGCTTGCAGCGAATTCCAGAAATCGTAGTCCATACGCAACCCGGAAGAGCAGCTCGCCGCCGCGTACAGGCTAAACGACGAAACTGACGCGGCGACGAAGCGGCCGCCGGAAGTCCATCAGCAGCCGCCAGAAAAGGAATCGGGTGCGTGGTGATCGGACTTTAGGCGCCGGGGGGCGTTATTCTAGCCCGCTTTTCTCACCACGACCGTAGCGAGGCGCGATGAGAGGGCCGCAGGTACAAGGCGCGCGACGGCCGGCGCCCGGAGATCCGTAACGGATCGAAAACGCCAGCCGAGCGCAACTTGAGTAGATGCGGCTCCATCGCGCGCCGCGGTGACAAGACCTGCGGCGCGGAAGACGCCGGAGTGAAAACCAGGGCCACGCTGAGCTCGACCCGGGCCGGCGCGCGCCCCTCAAGCTGACGGCTCGCTTGCATTCTGAACGCCTCTTGAGGCAAGCTGTAAGGCTTTACCTTTATGCGGGTTAGAATTCTACACCACGACCACTGCTTCGACGGCGCGGCGGCGGCGGCCTACTTCAGCCGCTTCCTCGAAGGGCGCTTCCATCCCGAAGCGAAGTTCCTGTTCACCGGGCTGGCGCACAAGGCATCGGACCTCTTCGACGACGCCATGTTCGACGGCGACGAGAACGCCATCGTGGATTTCAAGTACTCCCCCGACCCGCGGCTGACCTGGTGGTTCGACCACCACCAGAGCGCGTTCCTTTCCCTCGAGGACGCCGAGCACTTCCAGCACGAGCGCAGCGACAAGAAGATGTACGACCCGCATTTCCGCTCGTGCACAAACTACATCGCCACCATGGCGCGGGAGAGATGGGGATTCACGGCGCCGGATCTGGACGAGCTGGTGGAGTGGGCCGAGATCATCGACGGCGCGCAGTATCCCAACGCCAAGGCGGCGGTCGAGCTGGGCGCTCCGGCCATGAGGCTGACGCTGGTGATCGAGGGCGCGAAAAGCCACCAGATGGTCGAGCGGATTATCCGCTGGATGCGGCACCGGAAGCTGGCGGAGATCGACAGCGAGCCGGCGGTCCAGGCAGCTTACGGGCCTCTCTACGAGCGGCACCTGCGGGCCATCGACGTCATCGGCCAGGAGGCCGCCTCCCACAACGGGGTGATCTACTTCGACCTGATCGACCAGGACCTGGAAGGCTACAACAAGTTCATTCCGTACCTCCTGTTCCCGGACTCCACCTACACGGTGTCGGTGAGCATGGCGAGCTTCCGGACCAAGGTGTCGGTGGGCTCAAACCCCTGGGCGCCTGAGCCGCCGCGGCACAACCTGGCTTCCATCTGCGAGCGGTACGGAGGAGGCGGGCACCCGCGTGTCGGCGCGATCAGCTTCGAGAAGGGCGATGCGGAGGCGGCGCGGCGGGTGGCGGCGGAGATCTGCGAGGAGCTGAGCCGCTGAGGGGCGGGTTGCGGGGCGGGGAAGCTGCTCCGCTTGCTCACGCGCGCCGCTCAGTTAGGGGATTCGGCCCGGATTCCCGTTGACTGACAGGACCTGCCGCCGCAGATCGAGCTGCGGCAGGAGCTGGGCAAAGAGGTGGTCTTTCGGGCCGACGCGGCCTTCGCCATTCCGGAGGTCTACGAAGCGCTGGAGCAGCGGGGCGTGAAGTACGCCATCCGCATCCCATCCAACGATAGCCTGGAACGCGACATTGCAGAACTACTGGCCCGACCGGTCGGCCGGCCAAGCCACAAACCAGTGGTCTGGTAGAAGGGCTTTCTCGACCAAGCGCCCAGTTGGAAGACGGCTCGCCGGGTGGTGGCGAAGGTGGAGCTCCACATTGGGGAGTTGTTCCATCGCGTGGGGTTCGTCGTCACGAATCTGGAAACCGACAGCTGGAGGGCGGTAGTGCGGTTCGCCAACAAGCGTGGAACGGCAGAGCAATGCATCTCGCCGCGCTGCCGGTGCCGACGGGGCAGAGGCCGGCGATGGGCGCATCCGAAATCAGGCGACCAGAAGGCGAGGGGTGGTGAGGTGTTTGCGGAATGCGCTGAAAGGACAGGATTTCCCGGTTTTGGGCCTTTGCGACAGGGCGATAACTGCGCCTGGGGGGGGCGAACCGGCTCCCGAAGGGAAAAAAGTGCAACTCGGGGGGGCAACAGGTTGCGGCTAGGTGTACAATGATCGAAAACCGGAAGCTAAAGCGGAAATTCCGGTTAATATCACGAGGGTTTTGTGTCGGGGTATCGCTAAGGCCGGGCCCCGCCCACTCCCACGACGTATTCCAGGAGGAAAAGAGATGGGCAAAATCAGGACGAGCATGCCGCTGGAAACCCGACGGCCGGTCAACCAGCCGGTGATTTTCCCGCCCCGACGGGACTACGTTTCGCTGTCGGTCAAAGACCTGATCGACGCTCGCGACGCGTATCACGTTTATCTGGGGACACTGCAGAACGTGGTTGCCACTGCGATCGGGCGCTACCTGATTCACGAGGACGACTGGTACGCCAAGCATCCGCCTTCCGAACCGTGTCCCCCGTCCCGGCGCAGGGTGACCGCGCCAGCACGGACGCTGGAGAACTCCGTGGTTCGTCCCTGGTCCTGGCCAGCCGTCCTCATCTTCGTGAAGCAATGGGAGGAGTTGGAGAAACTTGCCGGGAGCGGCATTCCCCGTACGCTCTATCTGCCGGATGGTCGCGTGATTCCGACTTGCGTCGTTCTTGCCACTCCGGAGGAGTCGCTGCCGCCCTCGGTTCAGCCTAGCTTCAGCAGTACCATGCTAGGCGGGGGGTACTCGTGCCTGCGCGAGCATCAGGGACAGCAGAGCGTGGGCACGTTTGCCTGCCTGGTGCGCAAGCGCGGCACTTACTACGCGCTCACCAACCGGCACGTCGCCGGCGGAGACCGCGAGGAAGTACGCGCCCGCCTGCGAGGCGAATATCGCCGGGTAGGCGAGACCTCCAACGTCGCGGCCGACCGCATACCGATGGCGGCAGTGTTTCCGCAATGGGTCAGCCCGCACACGCAGCTTGCGCTGGACGCCGGCTTGATCAAGATCGACGACGTCGGCGACTGGACTTCGCAGGCCTTCGGCATCGGCGAGATCGGAGACGTATTCAACGCAACAGAGCAGTCGGTGACCCTGGACCTGATCGGGTGCCCGGTGCGCGCTTTCGGCGGCACCAGCGGCGTCTCCGAGGGCGAGATCCGAGCGCTGTTCTTCCGTTACGAATCCCTTGGCGGATACGAATACACCACCGACGTGCTGATCGGCCCGAGAAAGCATCAGCCCGAAAAGCCGGTTGCCGCCAAACCTTTCACCGGTCCCGGAGACTCCGGCACCGTCTGGTTCTACGATCCCCCTAAGACGCAGCCGGAGGATGCCGATAATCCGGACTTCGACAACACCGAAGTGCCGGCGGAGCGCGGCAAGCGCGCGCGACGGCTGCGCCCCATCGCGATGCAATGGGGCGGGTCGCGGGTCCGGCAGCCGGATGGCTCGGCGAGCGCCTACGCGCTCGGGGTCTTCCTGTCGAGTATCAGCCGCATCCTCGACATCGAGATTGTCCGCGACTGGAGCACCGGGCACGACGAGTATTGGGGGA
This sequence comes from Bryobacteraceae bacterium, assembly GCA_050008815.1. GTDB lineage: Bacteria > Acidobacteriota > Terriglobia > Bryobacterales > Bryobacteraceae > JBEKLJ01. Next base: position 3,102 of record JBEKLW010000086.1, on the reverse strand, counting down.
AAATCGGCCACTTCGCCATCGGTTGGAAGACGTGCGACGTCGTCACCGGACGCCTGGGCGAGCTGATGAAGATGAACCAACCGCGCATCGGTTTCGGCGACGACACGCTGGGCGAGGGCGCGGCGTTCCGAATGGGGCGCGGCGGCTTCGTTCCGCTGGCGGACGTGCCCGACTACGTTTACATCGGGATGCGCGGCGCCCGTCCGTTCGAGGGCGGCCAGCATTTTGCCGACGTGGACATCTACGGCATCAACGGCGGTCCCACCCTCCTGCAGCGTTGCATCGACGATCCCGGCAACGTCTCCGCCACGGTATGGCAGGAGTACTTCGACGGATTCGCGCAGGCCGGCGTCGGTCCTGACGAAGGTTGTCTCCCCTTCCGCGTCTGGCAAATATGGGAAGCGATGGTGAAGTACCTCAAGGACCGAGACCTCAAGCACTTTGTGGCGGCCGCTGGAATCCTGGCGCACTACGTAGGGGATGCTTCCCAGCCGTTGCATTGCTCCTACATGCATCACGGCGTTCCCCCAACGCAGGAGTACGAGGGCCGCAAGTATCCCTATCGCCACGATTCGAAGGAGTATGCCGACTTCAAGAAATCGCGGGCGTCCAAAATCCACGGCATTTACGAAGAGACCATGTTGGAGGTCAATCCGGCGGAGGCTCTGGCGAAGGTTACCGAGGCACTCCGTCGCCCCGGACCCCGGTTGAACGTATCCAGCGGTTACGATGCCGCGGTAGCCACCGTCCGCTTGATGGACTCCGCGCAAAGGCGTCTCTCGCCAAAGAGCATCGTCGATGCCGACGATCCGGAACTGACCGCCAAGGAACGCGCGAAGAAGCTCTGGGCGAGCGACAAGATTCGCGAAGGGACCATCGCCTCGCTCGCCGACAGCGTTCGCCTGCTCGCCGGACTGTGGACTGCGGCCTGGGAAGAAGGCGGAGGAGATGAGTTGGCGTTGCCCAAGAAGGCGTTCGAAGAGGCGGACTTGCAGAACATCTACCGGGGCGAGCGGAAGTTCATCCCCAGTCTCAACCTGGCGGAGATGGTGAAGAGCGGAGCGTTCGAACCGCCGAAACAGCAAGAAGCGGGCAAGAGACCCCTGCGCGGAAAGACGCTCGCGGCCGGCCAAGGTTAGAGTTGTCGCAAAGCTTGTTCCGGAGGAACGCATGGACGATCTGATCAACTGGACCCGCAGCGCCGCTCTGCGAGGAGCGGAATGGCTGATTCGGCACCAGAATGCGGAGGGATCATTCTCCGATTGCGGAGACGAGCTGGTGTCCACCTATAAGGGTCCGCTGGCTTTTGCCGTCTCCGGCAACACCGAAGCCGGCGTCCGCTGCCTGCGGTACATAAAGACGCACAACCTCAACGGCGCGGGCGAGTTGTCGTCCGCCGGGGGCGGGGTTAAAACCAGCTTCCCCAACAACCAGCGGAACTTCGCGAACTATATGGATGGCTGGGTGGCTATCGGCGCCTGGTTGCTGGGCGACTTCGGATTTGCCGCCCGGGTCTGCGAACGGCTGTTGCCGCAGCAGGCGGCGCATGGCGGAATCCTCACCGGCCCCGAGAAGTGGAGCGGCACGCCGCGGTACGACGTGCTGACCAATGCAAGCCTCGGTCGCGCATTCCTGCTCACGGGAATGAGAGTCGAGGCCCGGTCCGTCGCGGACTTCCTCGCCCAGGTGGTCGCTCCCGAACATCAACGCACTCCGGAAGAGGCATTCGACATGAGCTTCGATGTCGGGTGGAATCACGTGGAACCCCCCGACCCGCAAGACCGGCCCTACTACCGGTTCCTCTACAGCCAACGCGGGGAGAGGGTATTCTGCCCGGCCTTTGCGTGCGCCTTCCTGTGCGAGATGGCGCAGTTGGACGACCGGGAGAAGTACCTGGGTGCCGCGCGCGAATATCTCTCGGTGATCACCCGAAGTCCCGAGTTCCTCGATCAGTCCCTGGCGAACGGTAAGTCGGGTTGGGCCGCCGGGATGCTGGCGGTTGCGGGCCGCGATGGGCCGGCGAAGCAGGCGGCACTTCAGATCATGCCCAAGATGCTGGCGCGCCAGCGCGAGGACGGCGAATTCGCCGCCGCGTCGGGCGTCGATCAGACTCCTTTGGCCAAGCGGTTGGAATCGACCGCTGAACACGTGGCGTGGGCCCTCGAGTACCAGCGTCTGTTGACCCTCGGTCTCTAGACGACAGAGTCTGTTTTCAACGGAACGGAGAACGACGGATATGAACGACTTCCTGGATTTTCCCAAACCCTTCATCTGCGTGATTCGCCACGGCGAAACCGCGGCGGCAAAAGCCGGGCGCATGAACGGTCTCCGCGAGGAACCACTCACCGAGATGGGCGAGCGCCAAGCGGCTTCCTTGCAGGCACCACTGAGCGCAATCGTCTGGGACAGGGTACTCTGCAGTCCGCTTGGCCGGGTGCGGCGCACCGCCGAACTGGCGGGGTTCGCCACTCCCGAGATTGTTCCGGACGTTATCGAATTCGATTGCGGCAACTATGAGAACCTGACCGCCGCGGAGATCAGGAGCAAACGGCCGGGCTGGGATTTCTGGCGGGATGGCTGCGAGGGGGGCGAAACGTCCGAAACCGCCGGGGCCCGGGTCGATCGCGTTTTGGCGCGCCTGGCCGGCGAGTCGGGCGCCACCCTGATATTCAGCCACGCCGCCACCGGCCGGGTGCTGGTGGCGCGGTTCCTGGGGTTGCCCGGTCGGATGGCGTCAGCGTTCAGCTTCGACCCCGCCCACCTCGGAGTGCTCGGGCAAAGAAGCAACCCGGCCGTCTTCCTGTGGAATGACGGCAGTCATCTTCCCGCGGCGCACAAGAGCGAGAAAGACCTCTCTGCGCTGCCGCACTGACGAAACAACAGGGAGGGGACATGCTCACCCAAGCGGACATTGATCAGATGGCGGAAATCGCCACTGAACTGGAAGGCCAGGACCAGCGCCGGCGCTACCACGCCTGGCGGGAAGTGCTGCACCTGTACGAAGACGTGGTGACGCGCACTGGGAAAGACGGTCCGGTCTCGGAGTGCAAGGAGTTTACCGCCCTGCGGCAGATGGCACGCCAGGCATTCGCGGCTCTTGGC
>JBEKLW010000085.1:0-7968 GCA_050008815.1 Bryobacteraceae bacterium | reverse complement strand
TCTACGCCGTTCTTTACTTCATCAGCGCGGCGCTCACCTGGACGATGAAGGTTCCCGAAGACAAGTAACTGCATCCGCGGCTGCAAAGTGCGATAGCTTTGTGAAGCTGGCGCGCAGCTGCGGGTAGATTGACCTGCCCCCGGTGTTCCTACCAATCGTAACTGAGAAGTCCCAACGCCGCCTCTCACCGCGCGCCAGATAGCAGGAACCTCAGGAACGCCCGCGAATCCCGCGTTAGGCCGGGGAAAGTGGCAATCACCTTCCCGTCCGGATCGATAATGGCGTAGTAGGGGATGGCGACGGTCGTGAACAGGGCCTGCTCAAGCGCCTGGTTCTCCTGGGAGGCCGGGTCCAGGCCGTCGGTGTACAGCTCGACCAGGACGTAGTCCACCAGCGCCGCGGCGATCTCGGGCCGGGTGAACATGTTCGCCTTCATCCAGTGGCAGTTCGTGCAGGCGTAGCCGCTGAAGGCGACTAGCACGCGCCTGTTCTCCCGGCGCCCCCGCTCGAGCGCCTCGCGGTACTGGTTCTTCATCCAGGCGAGACTTCCCCCGCCCCCGCGGCCGGCCCGGAGCGGGCTCTCCGAGGCTGCCGGAACGTAAGCGTCGAGCTCGCCCAGGCGCGCGCCGAACATCCCCGGCACGAGGCTGAGGGCGACGACCAGCAGCGCGGCGCCCACTAGCAGCCTCGCCAGTCCGACTCCCTCCTCCCGCTTTGTCCCAGGCAGCCGCAGCAAGCCCAGCAGGTACAGGCCGGCTGCGGCGAACAGCACGATCCACGCCGCCAGGAACCGCTCGCGCGTGAGCAGGTTCCACTGCATCACCTGGTCGATCGCGCTCAAGTACTTGAACATCGCGGCCAGGATCAGGAAACCCATCACCACTTTCACCCGCTCCATCCAGCCGCCGCTCTTGGGGAGGCGTTTCAGGAAGGCGGGGAACAGCGCCAGCAGAAAAAACGGCGTCGCCAGGCCCCCGGCGAACGCGATCATGCCGCCCAGCGGGCGCAGGCCGCCGCTTGCGACCGAGGCCGCCAGCAGCGTCCCCACAAACGGCCCTACACAAGCGAACGCCGTCAGCGAGAAGGTCAAGCCCATGAGCAGGGCGCCGAGCGCTCCCCCGCCCTTCGAGGCGCGGTCGAGGCGCGTCAGCAACCGCGAAGGAAGCGTGATCTCGAAGGCGCCGAGCAGGCTCAGAGCGAACACCAGGAAGACCGCCGCGACAAAGCCGTTCACCCAGACGTTCGAGCCGAGCTGGAGCGCGCCGAACGGGCCGAGTATCGCCGTCGCGATCAGGCCCAGGCCCGAGAACAGCACAATGATCCCCAGCGCGAACAGCAGCGCGTCGCCGGCGCTCCGGCCGCGCGACGCCGAGGGCCTGCCCAGGAAGTAGGAGACCGTGATTGGGATCATCGGGAAGACGCACGGCGTGAAGACCGCCGCCAGTCCGAAGCCAAAGGCGGCGAGCAGGAACATCGCCAGCCCCGCTGCGTCCTGGGCCACTGCCCCGGCGCCGCGGGAAGAGGGGGGCGCGTTTCCGCGCACGGGTGCGTTCGGGTCGAACAGTGTGTACCCGGGCGGAATCGCGATCGCCGCCGCCGCTCGCGCGCCCGGGTCGATGGTCAGCTTCAGCGCCAGCTCCGCCCGCCGCGGCGGCAGGCACATCTGGTCGTTGCAGGTCTGCCAGCGCGCCTCGACGGCCAGATCGAGCGGCCCGGCGGGCGCGTTCTTCTCGATCTCGATCTGGAGCCTAAAGACGGCCTGCTGTTGGTAAGTGTCAACCTGGAAGCCGAAGTTCGGATCGAAGACCGTCCGTGGCGTCGGCTGGTAGAGCTTCACCGCCGCAATGGCCGGGTTCTGGGAGACGCGGATGCTGGTCGGGATGATGGGCCGGGGAGCATTCAACCCGTAGAGGTGCCACCCGGGTTCGATCGTGGCGGTGACGAGGATCGGGACGTTCGCGCGCGCCGGGGCCTGGGCCGCCGGGGGCTCCATCGTCCACCGGACCGGATTCGGCTTCTGGGCCGCGGCCGGCAGGGCGCAGGCGGCCGCCAGTAGCACAGCCAGGGCTGGAAAGCGGCGGAGCACCGCTACGCCTGAACGACTTCCTGGGAAGCGCAGGACCAGCGCTTGAGCTCGGTCTCGATGCGCTGGTTGACGCGCTCCTCGGCGTACTGGGCGGCCACCCGGATGGCGTTCTTGAACGCGTTGGCGTTCGAGCGGCCGTGGCAGATGATGCACACGCCCTTGACGCCCAGCAGCGGCGCGCCGCCGTATTCGGAGTAGTCGAGGCGCCTGCGGGAATCCTGGAACGCGCCGTGGACCAGCATGTAGCCGAGCTGGCGGGTGATGGTCGCGCGCAACGACTGGTCGAACATCTTGCGGATGACCTCGACCAGCCCTTCGCTGACCTTGAGCGCCACATTGCCGATGAAGCCGTCGCAGACGATCACGTCGGCCTTCCCGGTGTAGAGGTCCCGGCCCTCGACGTTGCCGATGAAGTGGATCGGCAGCGTCTTCAGCAACGGCGTGGCGCTCTTGGTCAGCTCGTTGCCCTTGTGCTCCTCCTCGCCGATCGACAACAGGCCCACGCGCGGGTTCGCATTGCCGAAAATCACTCGCGAATAGATCTCGCCCATGAGGGCGAACTGCGCCAGCATCTGCGGCGAGCAATCGACGTTGGCGCCCACGTCCATCATCACCGTCGCCGTGCCGCGGATGTTGGGGAACACGGTGGCCAGCGCCGGCCGGTCCACGCCTTGGACCATGCCCTGCACCATCTTCGCCGTGGCCATCACCGCGCCGGTGTTGCCCGCCGAGACCAGTCCTTGCGCGAGCCCCTCGCGAACCAGGCGCGAGGCGACCCGGATGGAGCTATCCCGCTTGGTGCGGACCGCGCGGGCGGCGCTGTCCTCCATGGTCACCCGCTCGGAGGCGTGCACGATCTCGATCGGCAGCCGGCGGGTCATGACATGGCTGTCCAGCTCTTTCCGCAGAGTCCCTTCGTCGCCGACCAGGAGGATCTGGATTGGATAGGCTTTGGCTGCCCGGATTGCGCCTTCTATCTCGGCTACCGGGTGGTGGTCGCCACCCATGGCGTCCACGGCAATGGTCACCATAGCCATGTGCTCGCCGGGCTACTCCTCGGCGACTTCGATGACTTCACGGCCCTTGTACTGTCCGCAGTGCGGGCAGGCCCGGTGCGGCAGCTTGGGCTCGTGGCAATTCGGACACTCTGAAATGCTCACAGCGGGCAGATGATCGTGCGCGCGGCGCTTGCCCCGGCGCGCGGCGGAATGTCTACGTTTCGGATTCGGCATCGTTCTGTCCTATTGTAGCGAGTTCAGGCGCGGCAGGTTCCGCAGCCCGGCCCAGCGGTCGTCCGCCAGCTCCTGGCGGCAATCGCAGGCGGCCTCGTTCCGGTTCCGCCCGCAGACCGGGCAGATGCCCTGGCAGTCTGCGCGGCAGACGCGCTGCATCGGCAGCAGCAACAGTACCTGCTCCCGCAGGACGTCTCTCAGATCCAGCCCCTCCCCCTCGTAGAAACCGACCTCGGTCTCCTCGCCCGCAATCGCCAGCTCGGGCTGCGCCGGGCCGGCGGAGACCGGCCAGTACAGCAGACTGAAGTCCGCCTCGAGGGGAAAGCTGACAGGCTCCAGGCAGCGGTCGCAAGACACCTCCATCGAGGTGCTGAAGTGCCCGCTGAGGCGGATCTCCAGCGTCGCCTGGCTGAGCTCGGCGACGCCGCTGAAGACCAGCGGCGCGGCCTGGCGGAGCTGCGGGTCGAAGAACTCGATGGCGCCGGGAGCGAAGGTCTCGCTGAGCCGCACCTTGCCCAGTTGCATGTCGGCAACGTTTACGAACATACTGCGCCTGGACTCCACACCCGCGGCGGCGGGGACCCTGCTGAATGGCGGCCGTGGCGGGATTGGGGAATGGAGAGATCATTATAGCAGGGCGAAGCAAAGGCAGAATCGAGGGCCAAGAAAGTCGCGTCCTCCCTATTGACCTGTCTACAACTTCACAGTTCACAGTGGGAACTGACCTATGCTGACCATCTCGAAGCTGGCCGCGCACTGCGGGTTGAGCCGTACGGCGCTGCTGTATTACGAATCCATCGGGCTGCTGAAGCCCGCGCCGCGCACCGCCGGCAATTACCGGGCCTACGGTCCGGGCGATCTTCGGCGGCTCGATCAGATCCGTGTCTACCGCAACGCCGGACTGAAGCTCGGCGACATCCGCGCGCTGCTGGACCGTCCGGGGCACGATGCCGCGGCGGTCCTCACGCGCCGCCTGGCCGAGTTGAACGCCGAGGCCGAGCGGCTTCGGGAGCAGCAGCAGGCCATTCTCAAGCTGTTGAAGAAATCAAATTCCTTCGGGAGGACGAAAATGGTTACGAAAGACAAGCTGGTTTCCATCATGCGGGCCGCCGGCCTGACCGAGGCCGACATGCACCGTTTCCACGCCGAGTTCGAGCGCTCGGCGCCACAAGAGCACCAGGAATTCCTGGAATTCCTTCACATCCCGGCCGCTGAGATTGGCCAGATCCGCGAGGGGAGCCGCCAGGCGGCTTCGTAGGGGCCGGCCAGGATCGACCGCAAGGCCGGTTCACGCCCGGCCTTGCCCGCCGCCCGCCGCACGTTCTGGCGGACCCGAAGAACGCGGCTACCTCCAGCGCGGTACAATTGGAATTCGGTGAACAAATTGTCCCCCGTGGCCGTCTGATCGAGAGGGAGTCCCCTGTGAAGCGGAAATCTAAGATCTGGCTAATTGTTATCGGCGTGCTCGTGCTGGTGGTGGTGGCAGTCGCGGCTGTCAGCTACGGGAAGAGTGGGATCGTCGAGGTCCAGACGGGCCGCGTCATCCGGCAGGATCTGGCCTCTGTCGTGACGGCCTCGGGTGAGATTAAACCTCGCAACTACATCAACATAGGCACGAACGCCATGATGGCGTCGCGCATCACCGAGATCCTGGTGACGGAAGGCGCGCGGGTGCATAAAGGCCAGTTGCTGGCCCGGCTGGAGTCGGTGCAGCAGGAGGCCGACGTGGCCGCGCAGCAGGCCGCGCTGGCCTCCTCGGAGGCCGATTCCACGTCCGCCGAAGCTTCGCTCCGGGCCGCGGACCAGAACCTGGTGAGCATGAAGGCCACCGTGGACCGCACCCGATCCGACCTGGAGCAGGCCCGGCTGGAATTCGCGCGCGCCGAGCAGCTCTTTAAGGACCGGCTCATTTCCAAGCAGGAGTACGACGTGCGGCGCATTGCCTTCGAGTCCCGCGCCGCCGCTCTGCGCGAGGCCGAGGCGCGCGTCGCGCAAGGCAAGGCCCAGTTGGAGCAGATGGCGTCTGAACTGACCGCCACGCAGCGTCGCGTGGCGCTGGCCCGCGCTAACCTCCACCGCTCCGCGGACGTCCTACAGAGGACACTGGCCGTGGCGCCGCTCGAGGGCGTGGTGACGAACCTGCCGGTGAGAGTCGGCGAGACCGTTGTGCCCGGCATCCAGAACTCCTCGGCCAGCCTGATCATGACCATTGCCGACATGTCGCTCATCACGGCCGAGGTGAAGGTGGACGAGACCGACATTGTGAACGTAGCGCTGGGGCAGACGGCCGAGATCACCATCGACGCGATCCCCAACAAGACCTTTAAGGGCAAGGTGATCGAGATCGGCAACACCGCCATCCTGCGTTCCACCGGTCTGGCCGCCTCCCAGAGCGCCGTCTCCAGCCAGGAGGCCAAAGATTTCAAGGTCGTCATCGCGCTGGACAGCCCGCCCGAGGAGATCCGTCCGGGACTCTCCTGCACCGCGAAGATCACCACCGCCACGCGGCACAACGCGCTCTCGATCCCGCTTCAGGCCCTCACGGTGCGGCAACGCGGGGACCTGGAGCAGCCCCAGAACAAGAAGAAGGCCGTCCAGGCCGCCTCCAGGCCCAATCCGGCCGAGGAGAAGCGCCGCAAGGAAGAGGTCCAGGGAGTGTTCGTCGTTCGGGGCCAGCAGGCGATCTTCCGCAAGGTGGACACCGGCGTCACCGGAGCGACGGATATCGAAGTTCTCAGCGGCCTCAAGGAAGGCGACGAGGTGATCAGCGGCAGCTACAGAGTGATCCGCACGATCCGCAGCGAGACCAAGGTGAAGGTGAACAACGAAGTCAAGGCCCCGGCGGCGAGCGCCGGCTAGAGGACCCACCATGCCAGAAGTCGTAGAGCAGCAAGCCGATCTGGGCGAGGAGCTGAAACGCAACGGCATCGTCATCCGAACGTACGATCTCTGGAGAACGTACCTCATGGGCGAGCAGGAGATCCACGCCGTCTCGGGGGTCGACGTCGAGATCCACAGGGGCGAGTACGTCGCCATCATGGGGCCCTCGGGCTCGGGCAAGTCGACGCTGATGAACCTGATCGGCTGTCTGGATACGCCGACCAGGGGCCAGTACTACATCAACGGGAGCCTGGTCAGCGACATGGATGACGACGAGCTGGCGCGGATCCGCAACAAGGAGATCGGGTTCGTCTTCCAGACCTTCAACCTGCTGCCCCGCGCCACGGCGCTGCACAACGTGGAGCTGCCGCTGATTTACGCGGGCATGCCGGGGGAACAGCGGATCGAGCGCGCCAAGCAGGCCATTCGCCAGGTGGATCTGGAACCCCGCATGTACCACAAGCCCAACGAGCTTTCGGGCGGACAGCGCCAGCGCGTGGCCATTGCCCGCGCACTAGTGAACAACCCCTCGATCCTGCTGGCCGACGAGCCTACCGGCAACCTCGACAGCGCGACCGGCAACGAGATCATGGGGGTGTTCGATCGCCTGCACCAGCAGGGCAACACGATCGTGCTGGTGACGCACGAGCACGACATCGCCATGCATGCTTGGCGCGTGATTCACCTGCGCGACGGCAAGGTCGAGAAGGACGAGCGCCTCCGGTAGCCCGGAAACGCGGGCGCGCCGGAAATCATTGCGCGTAGGCGGCCAGCTCGGCGCAGCTTGAGAAGGAGCGCGCGGGCCGCCCCACGATCCGTAGGGCCAGGGCGTGGACGGGCTGCTTGAGCCGCACGGCGAACGGGTCGCCGTCCCGCAGGCCGGGTATCCCCGCCGAGGTGAACGCGGGGTAGGCCTCGAGCGTCGCCACCGTCTCCCAAGGCCCGTTCCTGCTCCGCCTGATCTGGATAATGGGCTTGCCGGCCGAAGTGTCGAACCAGCCGCCGTTCTCGAAGACCTTACCGTGGCGGTAGACCACCCGGGCGATGTCGGCCGGCTGGTCCAGCTCCACGGCGTACCAGTCCTCCCGGGCGGGGGCGCCCTCGAAAGTGGTGCGGTAAGTATCGCCGCGCTCGTCGCTGATCGAGCCGAGCACGCTGCCCGTACGGGACCAGCTTTCGCGGCCGAAGGCGGAGACGGCGACCTGGCCGACGGGAACGCGGTCGGGCCTCGGCAGCCAGACCCGGTAGTTCACGGCGTCGGCAAACGGCACCAGCACCAGCGTCTGTGGCTTGCCGCTCGACAGGCCGTCGATGGCGTAAGCCTGAGTGCCGCCCCAGCCCGCGGGCAGCGCGGCCGCGGCGTCGGCGAGCGTGATCTGGGCCGGATCCGTGGTCCTGGGCGCAGCCCGGTGCATGTAGGGCACCGTGGGATTCAGGCTGGCTTCCAGAGCGAGGACCTGCGGTCCGCGCTCCAGGGCGACATAGTCCAGGTAGCTGCGGCCGCCCGGCACGAGGCGGGGCGAGAGGTCCATCTCAATCCGCACCGTGTCGCCCCACTTCCACATCCGGTCGATCTTGAGGAAGTCCCCGGCGGCGCCCGTAAGCTCCTCTCCCCGGTTGACGGAGGCCTTGAAACTGCGCGCCCAGGCGGGCACGCGCAGGAACAGGGGGAAGCGCGCGGGCTTCGGCGGCCGCACCGAGAGCGTGACCGCGCCCGCGGCCGGGAAGGTCGTCTCGGACTTGATTGTGACGGCGTAATCGGCACGAAGC
>JBEKLW010000084.1:0-8063 GCA_050008815.1 Bryobacteraceae bacterium | reverse complement strand
CTCGTCTCGAGGCAGTCGCATGGCAACCAGCTCGCCGATGTTCCGCTTCCTGAGATGCCAGGAGAGACCCGGCGCACATGAGAGCAACGCCACGCCTGGCGCTCGATCTTCCGCCGTAGCCCACCTTACGCAGCGTAAGCGAATGCCTGCTCGTCGAGAGCGCCGGTCTTCAGGCGACTCGCCGGTCCTTGGCGGCGGTGCGAGTGCCGACGCCGACACCTCCGCCGACGCCCGATAGTACGCGCCGGGCGGCGCTTTCAATGCATTGTTGACGTGCTACGGGTCCGCCACGAAGATCGAGCCGGACGTTCGCTGGACTTGGAAGTTGTCGGGGGTCGACTGGCACGATCGTAGTTCAAGAGGTGGTCACAATGTCGCAACCGTCGTTCAGCCTGGATCACAAGGTCGCATTCGTCACCGGCGCGGCTAGCGGGATCGGGCGGCGTATCGCGATTGGGCTTGCCGAAGCCGGTGCGGACGTGGGTTGCTTCGATCTACCGACCAGCGACCTGTCCGGCGTAGTCTTGGCAATCACCGCGACAGGGAGACGCGCGATCCCCTGTCCAGGAGACGTGACGCGTCAGGAGGACCTCGAGGGCGCGGTCGCGGCGCTCCAGCGGCGCAGCTCCGGCGCGGAACAGCGGCACTGCCACCGCGCCCGCCACCAGGCCCGTGAGCAACGCCCGCCGCTTCGCGTCCGGGGCCGCGATCTCAGCCGCCCGATCGGCGCTTTGCAGGCGGAACGCCAGGCCGCCTTCCGGGCAGTCCGCCACGCAGTTAAGGCAGAGGTGACATTCGGCTTTGTGCCACCGGACGCCCGGAATAGGGTCGTCGCCCCCCTGGCAGTGGAGCAGGCAGCGGTTGCAGTCGCCGCAGCGCTCGCCGCGTTTGTCGAGCCGCAGGACGCTCCAGCGCGACGCGACGCCCAGCAGCGCGCCCAGCGGGCACAGCGCCCGGCAAAAGAATCGCGTCACGCGCAAGTTCGCCAGCAGGATCACCGCCAGAATCGCCGCGAACAGAACCGTCTGGCGAAAGTGCGGCTGCGCGAAACTGAAAACGCCGGTCCTCAGCACCGGCTCGAGCGCCCAGTTGAGGGCGGGGTAGACGGCCAGCGCGAACGAGCGCACCGCCAGCGCGATAGGATCGAGCCAGCCCAGAGCCGCCGAGCCGCACACCGCCGCCGCCAGCCCGCCCGCCAGCAGGTAATACTTCAGCCGCTGCCACGGCCGGTAGCGGTTCGAGTCGATCAGCGCGCAGCCGCGCTTCTGCTCCGAGCGGACGCTCGAGAACACGTGGTTCAGCGTCCCCAGCGGGCAGATCCAGCCGCAGAAGAACCGGCCCAGGAAGAACGTCGGGATCAGAATCGCCAGCGCCCACAGCAGCCCCCGCACGAGCGCGTGCGCGGCCAGCGCGCTCACGAGCGCCACCAGCGGGTCGGCTTCCAGGAACAGGCGCACGGGCCAGCGCAGGCGCACCGCGCCCTCCTGGACCTCGGTGCCCCAGAGGAGCAGGAGGAACAGCGCCAGGAAAAGCGCCTGCGAGAGTTGGCGTAGCCTGCGAATCCTCAACTTATGAGGAGTTTATGGGAAGCGCGCGGCGGGATCAAGCCGGTGGGCGCGCGACGGCTGGCGCCGCGTTGTGGCGCGGGCTTCAGTGTCACGTTCCATGACATCCTTGACACATTGTTCCATGACATCCTTGACAGGCAGGGTGCCGACCCAAGCGGCAGGCAGCCGCCCACCCGCGGCGTTACCCGTCGAACTCCCAAAGCCGGAACTTGTGCTGGTGCTCCTCCATGACGACGCGCCCGCCGCGGAAGCGGACGCCCTCCATCTCCAGGCGCATGCGTTGCTCCTGGGCCATGTCGCGTTTGAGGCGGATGCGGCCGCCGGCGCCGAGCACGCGCTGCCAGGGCAGGGAATCGCCGGCCTTGCGCAGCACCTGCACCACTTGCCGGTGATAGAGCGGGTACCCGGCCGCGGCGGCGACCTGGGAGTAGGTGGCGACCTCGCCGCGCGGGATCCGGCGAACGGCCGCGCGAATCGCCGCGTCGCGCTGCTCCGAGGGCCTGGCCTTGAGCAGCCGGCGGGAGACCTCGCGCGGGCCGGGGCGCTTCATCACTCCATGAAAGCAGAAAAGCCCGCTGCGCCGGGGTGCGGCGGCTTTGCTGATAACTGATCGCTGTCCGCTGACGGCTCTTCCGAGGCGGCTCGGCCGCCTCAGAAGCTGAACAGCGGCATGCCCGGGGCCGGCTCGGCGGCGGCGCCGACCGGGACGGCTTCGCCTTCCGCCACTTCGCCTGGCGCCGCTTCGCCTTTCACCGGCCGGCAGTAGAAGCCGGACTCGCCCAGGTAGATCTCCAGCTCGCCCGGGCGCGGCAGCGAGCCCTGGATCAGGGCCTCCGAGAGCGGGTCCTCGATGTACTTCTGCAAGGCGCGGCGCAGCGGGCGCGCGCCGAAGCTGCGGTCGCCGAGGGTCTTCTCCAGGATGTACTTGGCCGCGTCCTCGGTGAGCCGGATCTTGATCTGCTTCGCCTCGAGGTTTTGGTTGATCTGGCCCACCAGCAGGCCCACGATCTTCAGCAGGTCTTCGTCGGTGAGCGACTGGAACAGGATCACCTCGTCCAGGCGGTTGAGGAACTCGGGGTTGAAGGCGCGCTTCACCTCGGTCATCACCAGGTCCTCGATCTTCTGCGGAATGCCCTGCCCATCCGGCGCCGAGAAGCCCATGCCGTGCTTCTTCTCCAGGAAGCGGGCCCCCAGGTTCGAGGTCATGATGACGATGGTGTTCTTGAAATCGACCGTGTTGCCGATGCCGTCGGTCAACTGGCCGTCTTCAAAGACTTGCAGCAGGATGTTGTAGACGTCCGGGTGCGCCTTCTCGATCTCGTCGAGCAGGATCACCGAGTAGGGCTGGCGCTTGACGCGCTCGGTCAACTGCCCGCCCTCCTCGTAGCCCACGTAGCCCGGGGGCGAGCCGATGAGCTTGGAGACCGAGTGCTTCTCCATGAACTCGGACATGTCGAAGCGCACCAGCGACTTCTCGCTGCCGAAGAGGAACTCGGCCAGGGCGCGGGCGACCTCGGTCTTGCCGACGCCGGTCGGGCCCAGGAACAGGAACGAGCCGGCCGGGCGCTTGGGCGACTTCAGGCCCGCGCGCGCGCGGCGGATGGCGCGGGCCAGCGCGCCGATGGCCCTGTCCTGGCTGATGACCCGCTTGTGCAGCTCCTCCTCGATGCGCAGCAGCTTGCTGACTTCCTCTTCCTTGATGGAGGTCATCGGCACGCCGGTCCAGCGCGCCACCACGTCCTCGATGTCGTCCTTGGTGACCACGCCCGTGGAGGTGTCGTCCAGGTTGAAGCGCTCGCGGAGCTGCCGCATGTTCTCGCGCTCCTTGCGCTCCTCGTCGGAGTAGAAGCGGGCCTTCTCGAACTCGTGGTTGGCGATGGCGTTCTCCATCCGGTGGACGATGAACTTGATGCGCTTCTGGATCTCGGCCACCTCGGAGGGCAGGGTGGTCTGGCGCAGCTTCACGCGCGCCCCGGCCTCGTCCATCAGGTCGATGGCCTTGTCGGGCAGGAAGCGGTCCGGGATGAACCGCGTCGAGGTGAACACGGCGGTCTCGATGGCGTCGTCGGTGTAGGCGACGGCGTGGAACTTCTCGTAGCGCTCCTTGATGCCGCGCAGGATCTGGACGGCGTCGGCCTCGGTCGGCGGCGGGACCTTCACCGCCTGGAAACGGCGCTCCAGGGAGCGGTCCTTCTCGATCGACTTGCGGTACTCGGCCGGCGTGGTCGCGCCGATGCACTGGATCTCGCCGCGCGACAGCGCGGGCTTGAGGATGTTGGCCGCGTCCAGCGAGCCTTCGGCCGAGCCGGCCCCCACCAGCGTGTGCAGCTCATCTATGAAGATGATGGCGTTCTGGTTCTCTATCAACTCCTTCATGATGGTCTTCAACCGCTCCTCGAACTGGCCGCGGTACTTGGTCCCGGCGACGATGAGTGAAAGATCCAGCGCCAGGATGCGCTTGTCGGAGAGGAACGACGGCACGTCGCCCTCGGCGATCCTCTGCGCCATGCCCTCGACGATGGCGGTCTTTCCGACCCCGGGCTCGCCGATGAGCACGGGGTTGTTCTTGGTGCGGCGGCACAGAATCTGAATCACGCGCTCCAGCTCGAAGTCGCGGCCGATCAGCGGGTCGAGCATGTCGTCGAGCGCCGACTGCGTCAGGTCGCGGCTGAACTCGGAGAGCAGCGAGCTCTCCTTGGGCCGGCTGGAGGTCATCTTCTCGGAAGTGCTTCGCGCGATGTCCTCGCGCACCGCCGCCAGCCGCAGCCCGCGCTCGTGCAGGATCTCGGCGGCGAAGCACTTCTCCGCTCGCAGCAGCCCCAGTAGCAGGTGCTCGGTGCCGATGTGCTTGTGATTCAGCCGCTCGGCCTCCTCGGCGGCCCAGGCCAGCACGCTCTTGCACTCTTGGCTGAGCGGCAGCTCAACCGACGTCGAGACCTTATCGCGAACCGTGGTGCGCCCTTCGATCTGTTTCCGGATCGACTCGAACTGCGCCGGGGACCGCAGGAAACGGTTCGCCAGCGCCTTGTCTTCCCGCAGCAGGCCCAGCAAGAGGTGCTCGCTCTCGATGTACGGGCTGCCGAACTGGCTGGCCTCGTACCGCGCGAAGAAGATCACCCGCCGGGCCTTTTCCGTGTATCGTTCAAACATAGCTGTCTCCGCTTCGAAGGCTCGCCGCCTCCGGCTCCGCCGCCGGGCAGGGGACTGCCACCGGCGCCGGCTCCGGGATCAAGGCTCCCGCCTCCAGCTTGAGGACCCGATCGCACCGCCTGGCAAACGAAAGACTGTGCGTCACGTAGACCGACGTGAGCCGGTGCACGCGGTGCAGCTCGGCCAGCAGGCCGATGATCATCTCCCCGGTGCGATGGTCCAGATTCCCCGTGGGCTCGTCCGCCAGCAGGAACTGCGGGTTTCCGACCAGCGCCCGGGCCAGTACCACCCGCTGCTGCTCCCCGCCCGATAATTCCCCCGCCCGGTGATGGCTGCGGGCCTTCAGACCGACCTCATCCAACCTGGCCAGCGACGCCGGAGCGGCTTCCGCCCGGGACTGGCCCCGGATCAGCAGCGGCATCATCACGTTCTCCAGGGCCGTGAATTCCGGCAGCAAGTAGTGAGTCTGCCAGACAAAGCCGACTTCCCGATTGCGAAATTCCGCCAGTTCCGGGTCGGGCAGCGCCGTGATCTGTTTGGCCCCGAAGTATATAGTGCCGTCCGTGGGCCGATCCAAAGCGCCCAATAAATGCAACAACGTAGACTTGCCAGTGCCGGATTCGCCGACCAGAGCCAGCCGCTCCCCGCGCGCGACTTCCAGGTTCAGGCGCTCAAACACTACTAGTTCATCGGCGCCGGAGGCGTATTTCTTCGTCAGATCCACTGCCCGGATGGCTGTGTCGGCTGACACGCGACCCCCCTCTCTCTACGCTAGCACGGGAGCGGTTCTGCCCGATTCCACTTGCCCGCGGCCGGCCCGCTACTAGAAACCGCGAGCGGGCAGCGCACCCCTAGGCAAAACACCGCGAACTCAACAACAAAGATGCTCGCGGGGGCGAAGACGTTGCAGAGGGCGAGCCCAGCGCTGCGTTAGAACCCCAGGCGCTGCTTCAGCGCCCACACGCGGTCACGCGCGACGGGAAGCTCGGTGCGCTGGTCGTCCTTCAGGCGCACCAGCACGCCGCCGGCGGGCCGCCGGGCCTATTCGGGCTTGGGCGGCTGGCCGGACTTCTTGGAAAGCTCTTCCATGCGGGCGGTGAGCTCTTCAATCTTGGCTTTGAGCTGCTCGATTTCCTGCCGTCGCGAAAGGCCCATCTGGCGCACGCGGGCGGAGATCTTCTCGTCTATCGCGGCCTCGGCCGAAGCGGCTGCGCGGCCGATCTTCTCGCGGAGGTCCTGCAGCTCCGCCGCCATGTCGGCCACCAGCTTGCGGGCGTCGTTGGCGGCGTGGCGACCGCGCTCGGCCATCTGAGGCTCGACCTCGCGCCCTCTACGGACGAGCGTGCCGAGCAAGCGTCCGGCCTGCTCGGCGGTCACAGCGGCCACCCCGAGACTGGCCAGCCAGAGGTCATGTAGGAAGGTGGGGCGTTCTTCAGCCGGGCCCGTCTGCGGCTTGGGCTGGCTGGGTTCTTCGCTGGGCGTGGTTGCCATGGTTCGCCTCCAGGCTTGCCCTACACTGTATCAGTTTCGGCGGACAGCGGTGCCCGCTCTCAGAACAGCAGTTTTCCGCTGGTGTAAGCCAGGATGAGGAAGGTGATCGCCAAAACCGCGAGCACGGAGGCGACGACGCGGCTGTCGATGCGGTAGAGACGGCTGCTGTTGGGCACCTCGGCGGGCCGCCGGACCCGCAAGACCACCACGGCCAGAATCGCACAGACCAGCGCCAGGATCAGCATCGCGTTTCTCCACTCCCCGCTGCCAGCGATTCTACTGTGCCAGTTTCCCGCGCGGAAGACAAGAGCCGGCGCGGGCCGCCGGCGCCCCTGTCGCGCGCCGCAGCAGGCTGCCGGTGAGGAGTACGGGCTAGCGGTTTGAGAGCGGGAGGTCGCCGCGTGGGGCGGGCTTGCGGCTGGCCCAGTAGCCCGAGCGTGTGCGGACGGTGAGCTGCGCCGGGCCGGAGGCGACCACCTGGATCTTGCGGAAGGTGCCGTCGAGGTCCGGGCGCCAGGGCGTGTAGGCCAGCGTGTACTGGTTACGGATATCGCGCGCGATCACTTGCGCGGCTTGCGGGGCCTCGGAGACGTCGTTGAGGTAGAAGGCCTGGCCGCCGGTGGCCTGGGTCAGGGCGTCGAGCTCCTGGCGGGCGCGCTCGGTCTCCGGGCCAGGCACCTGGTGGAGTATCCCCATGGCGTAAATCAGCACGCCGCTCTGCTGCGCAGCCTGGATGACGTCAGCGCGGCTGATGACGCTGGTGTTGTCCTCTCCGTCGCTGACCAGGATGAGCACTTTCTTGTCCTCGCTGGCTCTGCGCTCCAGGTGCTCGACGGCCAGCCGGATGGCGTCGCGCATGGCGGTGGTGCCGCGCGAGTCGAAAACCGCTAGCGCCTGCTCCAAGCGGCCGCGGTCGCGCGTGAAGGTGGTGTCAAGGTAAGTCTTCTCGTTGAAGTGAATGACGAAGACCTCGTCGCCGGGGTGCGAAGCGTTGACCAGCGCCAGCGCGGCGGCGGCCACCCGCTGTCGCTTGTCGATCATGCTGCCGCTGTCGTCGATGACGAAGCCGACGGAAACCGGGGCGTCCTCGCGACGGAAGATCTTCAACTGCTGCTCGACGCCGTTCTCGTAAATGCGGAAGGCGGTCCGCGGCAGGTCCGTTACGAGGCGGCCCTCCTGGTCGAGGACCGTGGCGTGGAGCACCACCAGCCGCGAGTCGGTGCGGAAGACGGCGGTCTCCTCCTGGGCCGCGAGCGGCGCCGCCAGCGCGGCCAGGATTGACAGTGCCGTCAGGGTGCGAAGAGTGCGGGACACGGGCATAGCAAGCGCGTGAGCAACCACCCGCTCAAACTATTGTGCCGCAGGTTAGGCCGGGTAGCCTAGGGGTGGTGATCCGTACGCAGGCTCGGCCAGAGGGCCCGCCCTACCAGGCCGGGTGGGGCGGCTCTCCAGAGCCGCCAGCCAGCCTCCAGGCTGGCGCAGTTGCAGGCTCGGCCTGGAGGCCGAGCGGCGGGACTGGAGTCCCGCCCTACCGAGCCGCGGGCCAGCGCCCGGACGCGTCCTGTGCTATGTTCGCGCGTATGATTGCGCGAAGGAGTTTCCTGACGGCTTGCGGCGCGGGGCTGACGACGCTCGCGGCGCGTGCAGCGGCGGATGAACCGACGGTTCGTGCAGCGGCGGATGAAGCGCCGGTGCGCCCAGCGGCGCTGCGGGCGGGGGATACTGTCGGGCTGATCACGCCGGGCACCTATGTCTCCGACCCCGACCGGCTGGCGCTGGCTGTGCGGACAGTCGAGTACTTCGGATTGCGGCCGAAGATGGGGCGCAACGTGGGCAAGCGCATCGGCTACCTGG
>JBEKLW010000083.1:0-8127 GCA_050008815.1 Bryobacteraceae bacterium | reverse complement strand
CCCTGGCCAAGGCCGAGATCCTCCCCGGCGAGGACGGAACGCTATTCGCCTGCACGGTGGACTCTGCCGGCCGCGCCGCCCAGCGAAACACGTACCAGAGCACGCTCGCGCTGGCGGCCTCGCTGCTGTTTCCCCAAGCGCTGTCGCGACTTCGCATCGCCTACGCCGACTGCCGCCTGTTTCGCGCATTCCAGGCGCACTGGCTGGCGCCGGCCCTGGAGGCCTACGGATTCTTCCCGGACGCCCTGGATTGGATCGCCCGAGCGGCCGCTTCGGGAGCGGACCTCGAGACCAGGCTGACCCTGAGCCTGCCCGGCAGCGCCGCTGCAGCCTGGCTGCGCGCGCCCGACGAGCGCGCCCCGGAGTTCTTCGAGGTCTATTCGCGGGTGTCGGTGGCGGTGCAACGGGCGCTGCGGAGATGGCTGCCGCTGGTCTATTTCAGCGATCCGTCCCGTTACGAGGACCTTGAGCCCGCCTACGCGCTGGTCTTTTACCAGAGCACGCGGTCCTCCGCGGGCCACCCGCGCAGCGAGTTCGGCTACGACCTGGTGAGCCCGGACCGGCCGGGCGTGGCGCGTCCCTGGGCGGCGCGTCCGTTCGCCCTGGAGCTTCAGCGCGTCGAGCAGGCGCTCGCCGCCTCCGGCCACAGGCAATTGGCGCGGTTGTATGCGCCGCGGCGGGCGCCGGAGATCCTGGCGAGCATCGTCCGCCAGCCGCGGCTCATCAACGCGTTGATCACCGCCGATACGTTCTTCATCGACCTGCTGATCCGGCTCGGGCTCAAAGGCCGCGAGCTGGCCGAAATGCTTCCGGGCCATCCGCGCAAGGCCGTCGGCGAGCTGGTGGAATCCGCCGCCGAGTTCACGACGGTCCTCCACCGGCGGTTGCGCCGGCTGTACAACGGCGTGGAGTTCATGGCCTTCGGGTCGCTGCTGCTGGTGGAGGCCACGGCCGCACTGAGCGCGGCGCTCGCGGAAGGCCAGACGGCGATTGCGGGCACGCTGCGGCTGACGGCGGCGGGACGCGAGCAAACCTTCGTCAATGCGGCCTACCGGCCCTAACGCGATCTTCTCGCACCGTTCGAAGCGAGGCGCCGCGCGAGGCCGGTAGATTCAAGGCGCGCGACGGGGTGAGCCCGCAGGTCCGTAACGGATCGAGGACTCACCCCGAGCGCAACTTGAGAAGATGCCGGCCTCCCGCAAGCCGCAGCCGAACGCGTGTGAGAAGATCGGGCTATGCGGCGGCTTGGAGTCACAGACGAACCTCGGCTACAATCAGGGGGTCCGAGAAGGGGCCGCCCCGCCTCCGGGCGGGTGAGGCGCCAGTGTCACATGACCCGGGCCCTTAGCTCAGCGGTTAGAGCAGCGGACTCATAATCCGTTGGTCGCTGGTTCGAATCCAGCAGGGCCCACCAGCCTTTAGCGCGGAGCCAGCCTCACCGCCCGCGTGTTCCGCCCCAGGGCGTCCCACTCGATCCTTCCCGAAACACCCTGGTACGGCGAGAGCGCTTGGATGGCGTCGCGGAGGCGGGCGCGGTTGAGGCCGGATCTGCCGAGGGCGGCGGCTACCACGGTGACCGCATCGTAGGCGTGCGCGGCGGCGGCGGCGGGGGGGTGCTGGAAACGGGTCGCGAAGCGTGCGCGGAAGCCGGCTGGCGAAACACGACGAACACCGCCTCGCTGGAATCGAGGAGCAGGGGAAGGCGGTGCGTCCGCCGGCCACGGTCATGTCAGCACGGCCGGTACGCGGTTGTGCTTCGGCGCCCGCCAGGTTCCGCTACTGCTCGGGCAACCAGGTGTACAGCGACGCCGGCCCCAGCTTCTCGAAAATGGCGACGATGCGATCCCGGCGCGCCAAAATACCCTTGATCTCACCCCGTCCCAGCCACTGGCCGAGTTCCCTATCGAGCGTGCTCTCGTCCAGTTGCTTCAACTTCGCGAGCAACTGGCGATCACAGCGTTGCAGCTTTTTCTTGTCCTTGAGCGTAGTGTACAGGCGGAAGGCGCGCGAGTGGTCGATCATCCACAACCGCCAGTTCTTGTCGTACAGCGTGTTCCCTTGGTTGCGGTCGGTGTTGTAGATCAGTTGATCGAAGACCTGCTGAATACGCAACTGGCGCGCAAGGCTGTCCAAGTCAGGGGGAGTGATCTTGTTGCTCAGCCTGCTCTGCTCGTCCCCGATCACATCGTCGATCCACCAGGTAAAGGAGGCGTGAGTGCCCGCGTAGACGCGATCCACCGAGGGGGGTATCATGCCTCCCAAGCCGAGCAGCCGGCCCAGCCGATAGGCCGCGATGTTGAACTTGTAAGTGTCACGGAAGTTTATTTCTGTTCCCCGTGTGCCGACGAACTTGAGCTTCCTCTCATCGATGGTCTGAATGTGCGCATCGTGAGTGATATTCCCGTCTGAAAGCGTGGCCCGCAGAGCCCCCGTTATGCCCTTCGAGGCCGGGCGGGTCCTCACTAATCTGGCGGTCTTCAGGAACTCCTCCCGCTGGTCGAGTGTGAGCGGGAGTGTCGCGGTCGCGGTCTGCGCCAAGGCGGCCGGTGCGAGAGATGCGAACAGCGCCCATGTCCTCAGCATGTCCTGAGTGTCCTGCCTATCGCCGGCGGCGGAGCCGGGGAAATCCGCCCGATCGTTCCGTCTATGGCGCTTCTCCCATCGCGGAGACGAATTTCCGGAGCGCCGACCCGGCGGGCTCCAACCCCGCTACCCTCTTGAAATAGCCCAGCACATCCGCTCCCGGTCCCAACGGAAGCGCCAGCTTCACTCCCCGGTGGATGGCGTAAATTCGCCCTGCCTCCACGAGGAGACAGGCTGGCGGTCCTCCAAACACCCGGGACATCCCGACGTCGATCGCGATCACCTTCCCTTCGAATCGCGGGGTCACCGCTCCCTGCGTGGGTGTGTGGCCGACCACGACCCTCGTGACCCCGAAGTTCGACAACACCGTTTCCACGTGACGGCGAATGGGGTCCTGCTCGCCCTCCACCAGGCCCCTGTACCAGAGCGGCCCATCCAAGGCGATTGCCATGCCGTTTTCGAGCTTGGCAAGGCCCTGCAATTCCTCGCGGATTCGGTCGTTGATCTGCCGGATCGGGGTCGACACGTACGCCGGCGAAATGCCGCCGTGCACGAACAGGATGTCGTCGATCTTGATCACCGTGTTGTGGCCGATGATCCATTTGCCGTAGGTCCCCTCGGGCGCGAATTGCAGGCGATGCTCCACAAAGCCCAGCGGATGCTCAGCTTCCCACTTGGCGCGGTAGGCCCGGTCCGCCTTGACTTCCGGCGAAGAGATCCGCAGCCGCGCGAGATACTGTTCCCAGTACAGGTCGCGCAGCCTCTCCGAGTCGGGGCCACGGAAGGCGGCAAACTCCGCCGGCGTCGTGTATCTCAAATCGCCATAGATGTTCATGGCCTCGTGGTTGCCGATCAGGGCGTGCACGTAGCCGCCGGTTCTTTGAGCCTGCTTCTCGAGGTTCCTGAGCAGGTCCATGGCCTTGCGGGAGTCGGGGCCCCGATCAACCACGTCGCCGACCTGGACCAGGTGAGTTCTCCCCCCAGCCCAGTGGGCGTTCCGGTCAACCACCCCGGCGGCCCGCAGGACGGTTAGGAACTGCTGGTAGTCCCCGTGAACGTCCCCCACCGCCACGATGCGGTCGACGCCTGCCCAGACGTCCTCGGCTGCGCGCGCTTGCGGGCCGCCAAGCAGGCCAAGCCAGAGAAGCGCCAGGAAGGGGAGGAAGCAAAACGTCGCTGCCCTCCTGGTCATGAAGGGGAGGCTGACTGTGACAGTGGTACCCTGGCCCGGGGTGCTGGCGATGCGGATCTCGCCGCCGTGCTCGCGCACGATCTGGCGCGTGCTGAACATGCTCCAATTCCCGGTCGAAACGCGGCCTTCCGCGACCCGGAAGCCGGGGTCAAAGATGGTTCGAAGCTGCTCCGGGGCCACACCCCGGCCGTCGTCGCCGATCTCCACCTCCACGGCCGTCTCGCTCCGCCGGGTGGAGACCACAATCCGGCCCCCGCTGTCGAGAGCGCCGACGGCGTTGTTCAGCAGGTTCGAGAAGACCGCACTCAACTGCTGCGGCCGGCAGGCCAGCGCCGGAATGGAATTCAGGTCCAATCGTATCTCGACCTTACCGGCGGTTTGAGGTTCCAACATCGCGCAGACGTCGCCCAGCAGGGCGTTCAAGTCCACTTGCTGGACCTCGGCCCGATCCAGGTTGGTGAACCTCTGCATGCGTGCCACGATGTCTCGCAGCCGGCGTACCGATTCCTGCACCGAGCGCCGCAGGTCGGCCTGAAGGCGAACCAGGCGCTCCTGCTCGGAGGGTGGCGAGGTGGCCTGCTTGGCCGCCACGAGCAGCAGTGTATCTACTGAGCTGGTGAGCGCGCCCATCGGAGAGTTCAGTTCATGGCTGAGCGCCGCCGCCAGCCGGCCGAGAGAAGCGGCATTTTCCGAAAGCAGAATCTTCGACTGCGCCTGGCGGAGGTCTTCGAAGGTGCGGACGCCCTCCAGCCAAGACTTGTATGCGGAGCGACGCTCCGAATGCAGCTCCGCCGTCAGGCCGGTGGCGAGTACGGTAAGCAGGGCGATGAACAGCAGGTAGGTCGGTTCCAGACCGACTGCCGGCGCCCACAAGGCCACCAGCAGCACGTGCGAGGTTCCTATCCAGACTCCCAGGGCCAGGGTGTGCATCGGCTGCAACGGGATCGCCGCGACCGCCACCAGCATAACCGCCGTGACTTGAACCAAGATGAAGCCGAGCCTCTCGTCGTAGGGGTGCCGTAACAGCCAGAACCAATTCAGAATGAATGCGGTAGCGGCACAAGAGATCCATCCGATGGCGCGCGAGTAAAGATAGGTCGAGGGGATCAGGGACAGCACGACGGTGGCGACGCCGATGAGCAGCACGATCCCGGCTTCCAGCAGCCGGAGGGCGAGCGTAGCCCGCTCCGGCGCCACCGTAAACCGGGCCACGACCAGGAAGAGCATGACCCCGATCTCCACGCCCGCCACCACCGGCAGGCGGGAATGCCCGATCCGCAGGATTTCCTGGCGAAAGCCCTCGTCCCGCTCGGCCGCTCCAGGCAGCAGGTGCTGTTTCAGGCGTTCGGCCCACATACCATGCACCACTGTAGCTCAAGTCCCATTTTTTCAGGCTGCCATCTCTTGAGGTTCTCTGCTAACATTGACACCGATTACGCCATGCTTCGACTGAAGGAGTTCTGGCGAAGCCTTTGGGACATCCGGCGGGGCGAGCGCTTGATCACCGTGCTGATGGCGCTCTACATGTTGTTCGTTCTCTTTGCCTACTACATCCTCAAGCCGGTCTCGCGAGCCCTCTTCCTCAACAAGTTCGACATCGACAAGCTGCCATGGCTCTATATCCTGATCGCGGCCGTGGGCGGCGTGCTGGCCTACGTCTACACCAAGGTGGCGGTGAAGACCACGCTCTCCCACGCGGTAACGGCGGCAACGGTGTTCTTGACCGCCTGCCTGTTCGCCCTGTGGTGGCTGCTGCGCTACGAATGGGAGTGGGTACTCTACGCTTTCAACGTCTGGCTCAGTTTGTTCAGCGTCGTCCTGGTATCGCAAGGCTGGCTGGTTGCGGCCAACCTCTTTGACTCCCGTCAGGCGAAGCGCCTGTACGGCATTCTGGGCTTGGGGGCGGTGCTCGGGGCCGCCTTCGGCGGAACGTTCACCTCGCTGCTGGTGAGGAGGATCGGTCCCAGGCATCTTCTGCTTGCCAGCGCGGTCATGGTTGTCATGGCCTACGGGGTGTTCCGGGTTGTCGCCGCGCTCAGGGGGGCGGCTCTCGCCACCGCGCGGGGCGCCGAGGAGGAGGGGGCGGGCTTCTCCTTCAAGGATCTGGCCGGGGCTATCGGCCGCCACCGCCACCTGCAAGTGATCATCGCCATCTTCGCCTTGACCTACATGGTCGATGTGATGATCGAGTATCAGTTCAGCGCGATGGCCAAGCAGGCGTTTCCTGACAAGAACGACCTGACCGCGTTTCTGGGCAGCTTCTATGGCTTGTACCTGAACCTGGCTACCTTCGCGCTCCAGTTCTTTCTGACGGCGGTGGTGGTCGCCCGGTTCGGGGTCGGTGGGGCGTTGCAGGCGATGCCGGTGTCCATCGGGGTCGCCTCGGCCGTGACGTATTTGACCCCCGGACTTACCGCCGCCGCCGGCGCGCGCCTGGCGGAAGCCTCCACCCGGTATTCGTTCAACCGCACGGGCATGGAGCTGCTGTATCTCCCGCTGCCCACCAGCCTCAAGAACCGCACCAAAGCCTTCATCGACGTTTTCGCGGACCGTTTTTCGCGCGGGCTGGGTGGAGTTCTACTGTTGCTGCTGACCGTCGGGTTCGGGATGAGCACGCGAAGCATTGCGCTGGTCGCCTTGGGATTCTCGCTGGCCTGGATTCTGCTCTCCGAGCGCGCCAGGAGGCAATACGTCGCGACGGTTCGCAAGCAGCTCGAGATGCGCCGGCTCGACCTGGAGAGCATCCGCATCAATGTGCGGGATGTTTCCTTGTTGCGGCTGTTGCAGGAAACCGCCCGAGGTCCCAACGGACGCCAGGCTGCCTACGCGCTTGGCCTGCTGGCCGAAGCGCCCGATTACCCGCTGGCCCCGCTGCTGGAGGAACTGGCCGGGAGTCCGCTGGCCGAGGTCCGAGCCAAGGTGTTTGAGCTGGCGCGGGCCTCTCACTTGCCTGGGCTGCTCGATCAGGCTCTGGCGGAGATACGGGCTCGGCGCCCACGGGAGCAATCGGCCGCTGTCAAGCCCGCGGTCGCCTACGCGCTGGCAATTTCCCCCGAGCCCGCCGATCTGGCCAGACGCCTGCTGGACCATCCGGACCTCCGCGTCATCGAGGGTGCGGTGGAGGCGCTCACTTCCAACCCGGACGTGGCGCAGGAGCTGATCACCCGTGACTGGCTCGCGCAGGCCGGCAGCGCCGCGGACGCCGGGAGACGGCGAGTGGCCGCGGTGGCGGTGGGCGTCCGCGGCGACGAGGGAACCGAGGTGCTCCACAGGCTGCTCAAGGACCCAGACCCCGGCGTGGCGGCGGCGGCCTGCAAGGCCGCGGGCAGCCTGGGGCATCGCACCTACGTGGATGCACTCATCCAGCGGCTAGGCGACTCGCGCGTGCGCCGCGATGCCATCGAAGCCCTCGCCGCCTTCGGCCCGCGCATCGCGGGCACGCTGGGAGACGTGCTGAAGGACGAGAGAGTTCCCGTCGCCATCCGCCAGCAGGCGCCGCGGGTTCTTCGCCGGATGGCCGACCAGCGCAGCGTCGATGTTCTTTGGCAGTCCCTCGGCCAGCCGAACCTGGGCATCCGCTCCGCCGTGCTCCGTGCGCTGAACGGGCTGCGGGAGACCGCGCCGAACCTGCGATACGACGGTGCGTCGGTGACGCAGCATATCTACAACGAAGTGCGCTATTACTACGAGTTGAGTGCGTCCGCGGCGCCTTTCCGGGAGTTCAAGCGCCCGCGAACCGCGGTCGGGCTGCTTGCGGACACCTTGGACGAGAGACTCCAGCACACGTTGGGACGGCTCTTCAGGCTGCTCGGCCTGCGGTATCCTCCGCGTGAAATCTATGCCACTTACCTGGCGATCCAGGGGAAGCGCCAGCAGGCGGCTTCGACCGCACTCGAGTTTTTGGACAACATCCTGGATCGCGATATCAAGCGCTACCTGCTGCCCGTGCTGGACGCCTCCGGCCACCAGGGGCGTGGCCGCGAGCTTTTTGGGATCCCGGACAAGGATGTGACGGCGGCCATACGAGAGTTGATTCGTTCCGGCGACCCCTGGCTCACCGCTTGTGCCATGGCCGCCGCGGCGGATCTCCGCTTGCACGGCCTCAGGCCGGAAATCCTGGAGGCCTCCCGCAACGCCGGCGCCGAGGTCGGCCAGGTTGGAGAACGGGCGGTTGCCGCCCTTGCGTGAATCTCATGGCGGAACTTAACATCATCGAAAAGGTCATTGCACTGGAGGCGGTCGAATTGCTGCAAAACCTCCAACCCAGCCAGTTCGCCCGCATCGCGCAGATCGCCAAGGAAGAGCGCTACCTGCCTGGGAAGACAATCCTGGAGCCGGGCCGCCCGCTGGAC